>NZ_JACJSP010000021.1 GCF_014698235.1 Limnothrix sp. FACHB-406
CTGTGATGGGGGTAGCGAGGCGAGGCTTTCGTAGAGCATCTCTCGATGGTGGTGACAGCGACTTTCCACACCACTATTCTATTCGTGCAAGAGGTCTAATCTCTCGGGCCTCAGCTACTTGCCCACACCGGGAGCCGCAGACTACCAAACGGTGACCCTGACCGATCGGGGAGTTTCGGTGCAATATGCCGATCTGATGCGCGAGCGACTGCCCCAATCCATTCAGCAAGTGACTGGTGCTTGGGAACGGGCGATCGCCAGTCTGCAAACTCCCTAGCCGATCGTGGCGGTCTTGGGTGGATTGGCCCCTCAAGACCGACGCAATCGCTGCTCAATTTGCTGCAAAATTTGGGGCTTGGCGCGATCCAACTCCTTCCGCAGATAGGCCTTGCCCACCTGCGGATCCGCTGCGGGCATCTGTGAGCTTTGGTCAGCCCACTGACGCAGCATTTGGCAATTGGCCGCCGTTAGGTGAATCTTGGCCACATATTGGCAACTGTGGGGATCCTCAAGGGCAAAAAACAGCAATCGATAACAGCTCTGCTTGGCCAACTGCCGAGCCAACTCCAAATTGCGGGGCTGTTTCAAATCCAAATAGGACGGTAGCCATTTGGCCCGCCGCGTGCCATCCCCGATCGACATATAGAGCACCGTCAGCCACAGCACCATCGGATGGGGAGACATCATGCCCATAAACCGGCTGTAGCAACTGCTGCCCTCTTCGCTGGATTGGATGGCGCGAATCATTTGGCGCGGCAACATAATCCAAACCGTTGCCAACGGGTCACCACTGGTGGGCAGCAGGTGAGGAAACACAATTTCCGCTACCGGTTTGCCCTTGGGCCAAGACTGCAACCGACAGAGCACATCAGGATCCGCATTGCTCGATCGACCCCGCGATTCAGACCCGCCCTCACCGCCGAGGGAAGCTCCGGGCAAGGTCGCCCGCTGGAGTGTGCTTTCAATGCGACGACTAATCAGCCGGCCGGGACTGTAGCGGTGTTCCATCGGCTCCAAGGCTTGCAAAATATCGCTCACGGACGCGGGGCGATCGTCCGGCTTTTTCGCCAAGCATTGCAGAATTAGTGACTCCAGTGGCTTGGGCACTTTCAGCCCCGGCCGCGCTTCCGCAAAGGTCATGGGCGGGCTGTCCCGGTGTACCTTATACCAACTGCCAAAGGAATGGGTTTCCGCCCGCAGGGGCATCTTCCCCGAGAGCATTTCAAACATCACCACGCCCAGGCTATAGATATCGGCCCGGCCGTCCAACTCCTTGCCTTCCATCTGCTCCGGTGACGAGTAGGCCAGGGTTCCCATGAAGTGGCTGGTTTGGGCCGCATCCCCCTGCATGAGCTTGGCGATCCCAAAATCCAAAATCTTGACCGACTCACCCATGTCCGGATCTTGCACCACCAGCAGGTTGCTGGGTTTGATGTCTCGGTGGACGATCGGGCAGAGGCGATCCTCAAGCAAAATGCCCTGGTGAGCCGCCTGAAGCCCCAGGCAAATTTGATGGGCCAGATTGAGAAAACGCGGCAGGGGCATGGTTTCCCGCTTGAAGATCGCCCCCAGGTCTCGACCTTCGAGATATTCCATCACATAGAACGGAACCTCATCTTCGCTGACCCCGTAGTCCAACACCTGGACAATGTGCTTGCTTTTTTGCCCTAACAGAAAACAGGAGCGGGCTTCCCGTTTGATTTGAAGCGATCGCGCATTTTCTGGTTCAGCAAGGTTTGAGACAAAAACTTCACGGCCACGGGCGCATCCAGCAGGATGTGCTTGGCTCGGTAAACGCGACCCATAGCACCGCGCCCGATCAACTCATCGAGTCGATATCGGTCGGCTAGCACTCGGCCAAGATTCGGGTCGCTCATAGCGTCTGCGCTCTTCTGCTGGGCTGATCGCAAAAATTAGAAATCGTCAAATCAAACCAAGAATGCAACAAATCCGGTGAATCCTATCAGTATCCCCGATGCCCAGGTGGTGATGCCCAGGTGGCGATCGTCAATCCCGGGTATGCAGTCTTGGGTACTCAGGTACTCAGTCGGCGGGGCCAGACCGTGAGATCAAGCGTTGAAATTCTGCGGATTCAGTTGCACCCAGACTAACTGGTCTATTTCCTCGTCATGATCCTTGCCAAAGGAACTCGATCGAACACCCGAGCGAGCAGATGCCCGAGTGAGCAGATGCTTAAGGGAACGGATGCAACAGATCTAACTGATTTAACTGCTCCAATAGCCATATCTGACCTGATCAGAGCCATCAGGAGCCGCTCCCGAAGACCTGTCTAGAAGGCTAGGGTAAGCAAACCAACCAAAATTAAAGCAAAAAGTTGATGAACAATGCGATTGGCGGCGGGAGACCTTAAGGGCGATCGCCCGCCAGGAGTAGGGAAAAAATGGAGCGGCGGGGTTGGTTGAGGAGAGCTGGCAGGGAGAGGAAGCGTTGGGCCCGATTCCCCAATCATTGTCGCCTACTCCCAACTGATGGAGCAAAGGGGTCGATCGCGCCCTTGCGCAGAATTGAGGACTTTGGTGGCTCAGTTTTGTGGCCCTGCTGCGAGTGGAGGGTGAGTCGATAGCGGAGCGGCCGCAACCGTGGAAGCTGTGGAAACCGTGCCGATCGCCTTGGGCCAAGTCAGAATTGGGGAAATCCAGTTTGCAGGTATCCGTGAAACGTACGGAATGTGCGGAATATGCAGAATTTGTTGAATTGGCGCAATTTGCGGAACTTGCGAAATTTCTATCAATTCTGGGAATTGGTCGCATCCATCGTTAAGTTTGTGTTGAGCTTTGCCCCTAAAGTTTTGCCCCTAGAGTTTTCACCTAGAGTTTGCCCCTAGAGCTTTCATCGCGAGTCTGCACCTGAATTTGTGTCCGGTTGGGGGCCCGCCGTCTCCGCATTGGTTTTCCAGTTAAGTCTGATGGTCTTTGAACAAATGGTTGCTTCCTCAACTCCCCAGTTAATCCCGATCGTCTTGGCCGGTGGCAAGGGTGAGCGGTTTTGGCCCCTCAGTCGCCGTCAGTTTCCCAAGCAGTTTCTCTGTTTGGATGGCAGCGGCCGCAGTTTGTTGCAAGCCACGATCGATCGCCTGATTCCGTTGGCGGGGGCGGCGGAGCATGTTTGGGTTGTGACGGGTCAACACCTGGAAGCCACGGCCCGCGAACAGTTGCCAGAATTACCGGCGGCAAATTTTGCGATCGAACCGGAAGGGCGCGACACGGCCCCGGCCCTGGCTTGGGCAACCCTGGAGGCGGCCAAGCAATATGGTGACGAGGCGGTGTTGGGCTTCTTCCCGGCGGATCACTGGATTGGGGACGGGGAAGCGTTTGCCCAAACCCTGGCGGCGGCGGCGACCTTGGCCCGCACGGAGGGGGCGATCGTCACCTTGGGCATTACGCCAACCCAGCCGGCCACGGGCTATGGCTACATCGAACAGGGCGAGGCCTTGGGGGACTTTGCGGGCCTGCCGGGCTATCGCGTCAGTCGGTTCACGGAAAAGCCCGATCGCGCCCGGGCCGAACAGTTCCTCGCCAGTGGTCGCTATAGCTGGAATAGCGGCATGTTTGTGTTTCAGGCCAAGACGGTGATTGCGGAATTAGAACGGCACGCCCCGGAAATTATTGAACCGCTGCGGGCGGAAGGGGTGGCGGCCTATGGCAAGGTTCCCAAGCTGAGTGTGGACTATGCGCTGATGGAAAAGACCGATCGCGCCTGCATTGTTCCGGCGGCCTTTGCTTGGGATGACCTGGGCGATTGGAATGCGATCGAGCGGCTGTTAAAGGGCGATCGGGCCAATGTAGATTTGGCTCAACATTTGGCTTTGGAGACAACCGGGGCGATCGTTTACAGCAGCGATCCCGAAGAGTTGGTGGTCACCATTGGCCTAGAGGATGTGGTGGTGGTGCGCGATGGGAATGTGACTCTGATTGTGGCGAAGGATCGCACCCAAGATATTAAGGCGGCGGTGAAGGCGGTGCAGGATCACCCTGAATGGCTCGATCGGCTCTAGGGCATGTTTAGGTTGATGTCGCTAGGGATTTTAAGTTGTGTTTTAATCACAGAGCTTTGCTTGTGCTCGTTTTCCTATGGCTTTGCCCCCTGTGCCGGCCGCTTGCTGGCTGATTAAATCTGAACCCATAACTTACTCGATCGCCCACCTAGAGCGCGATCGACAGACCATTTGGGATGGCGTGCGGAACTATCAAGCGCGTAACTTTCTGCAAGCGATGCAGCCGGGAGATTGGGCGTTTTTTTATCACTCCAACACGGAGCCGCCGGGAATTGCGGGTCTGGCGCAGGTGGCCGTGGCCAAGGTGGTGGATCCAACCCAGTTTGACCCCAACAGCCCGTATTTTGACCCCAAGGCCAGTCCCGATCGCCCCCGTTGGTTCACGGTGGAAGTGGCCCATTTGCAAACCTTTGATCGGTTCTTACCTCTGGAATTGTTGCGATCGCAATTCACGGCCGATGAGTTGCTGATTTTGCGACGGGGAAACCGCCTTTCCGTTACGCCGGTCGATCCCCCTGTGGCTGAGCGATTACTAATGTTGGCCAGCTCGCCTCAAACCGCGCCTTAAACCTAAATAGAAAGCTAAAAGAGAGCCAAACGGGGGCCCAATTTAATTTGTTAAATTGGGTCTGTTAAATTGGGTCTCTCAGCTCCATCAAACCCCATCAAACTCCACCGAACGCCAGCAGGCTGGGGGCTGGAGCGCCTGGCTCCGGCTTTGGGAAATTGCGCTTTAACCAAATTTTAAAGATAGGTTAAGCTGAGGCAACTGCCATTTTTGCTACGGTCGAGAGCGCGTCCGCCCCCAATCCCCATGATTAGCCAAGCCATTGCCCGCTACATCGAAGGTACCGACAGTTCCCACAAACCCTGGTTGCTGGTACAGCTTCGCCTTGCCAAATTGGAAGAGCAGCGCGATCGCCTTTCGCCAGCGGAATATTCCCAAGCCCTAGCGGACATTCACCAAGACTTGATGAATTTGGGTGAATGGTGGGTCGGTCGCGAACAGGAAATGTTTCGACCTCATGGGCCAGGCGGCAACGAGTAATGACTAGGGCGCAACGAGCTACCACGGAAAATCCCGATCGACCGGAATCGCAATCGATCGACCTGCACGATCCGCAGTACTACTTCAACCGGGAACTGAGTTGGATTCAGTTCAACCGGCGAGTGCTGCACGAGTCTATGGACGATCGCAACCCCCTGTTGGAGCGGTTGAAGTTCTCTGCGATTTTCAGCTCCAACTTGGATGAATTTTTCATGGTGCGCGTGGCGGCCCTCAAAAAGCAGGTAGAAGCGGGCGTGGCCAAGCGGCCCCCCGACGGGCGATCGCCCCAACAGCAACTGGTTGAAATTGCCGAGCACCTGCGCCCGATCGTGGCCGAGCAACATCAACACTACGCCAAGGTGTTGCGTCCCCTGCTGGCCGAACAGGGCATTTACCTGCTGGATTACGTTGACCTGAACCAAGAGCAGCGGGCCTATCTCCATCAGCTCTTTGAGGCGGAAATTTTCCCGGTACTCACGCCCCTGGCAGTTGATCCGGGTCATCCCTTTCCTCATATTTCCAACCTCAGCCTGAATCTGGCGGTGGTGGTGCAGGATCCGGAAACCCAGGAAGATCACTTTGGGCGGGTGAAGGTTCCCGAAAGCTTGCCCCGGTTTTTGCCCCTGGCGGCCGATAGCCTAGATCCGGCCACCCTCAGTGCCGATTGGGTGGGGGTCAATCCCGGTAAGCCGGTTTGGGTTTGCGTGGCGATCGAGCAAGTGATTGCTCACAACCTGGAAAGCCTGTTTCCGGGCATGAATATCCTGGAATATCAGCCCTTTCGGGTCACCCGCAACGCGGACATCGCCGTGGCGGAAGATGAGGCCGATGATCTGCTGCTGGCGATCGAACAGGAATTGCGAAAGCGGCGCTTGGGTGGTTCCGTGGTGCGGCTAGAGGTGCTGGACACCATGCCCACGGAAATTAGCGATCGACTGCTCGAAGAGTTGGAAATTACCGCCGAGAGCGTCTATCCCGTCACCGGTCTGTTGGGGCTACGGGACTTCATGGCCTTTTTGGGCTTGCCCCTGCCTCACTTGAAAGATCCGTCCTGGAACCCAGTGATTCCTAAGCGGGTGCAGCGCCTGCCGGAACCTTCGGAAAATGCGCAATCCCCAGAGGAAGAGGAAGTCAGCGACTTTTTCACAGAAATTCGCCGCCAAGACTTGCTGCTACACCATCCCTATCACTCCTTTTCGGCCACAGTGCAGCGGTTCATCACGGAAGCAGCCCGCGATCCGAATGTGCTGACGATCAAGATGACCCTGTATCGCACCTCTGGCGACTCCCCGATCGTCCATGCCCTGATTGATGCGGCGGAAAACGGCAAACAGGTGGTGGTGTTGGTGGAACTCAAGGCGCGGTTTGATGAAGAAAACAACATCAACTGGGCCCGCAAGCTGGAAAGCGCCGGGGTGCATGTGGTTTATGGCTTGGTGGGCCTAAAAACCCACACCAAAATTGTGCTGGTGGTGCGCAAGGAGCCGGAGGGCCTGCGCCGCTATGTCCACATTGGAACCGGAAACTATAACCCCAAAACCGCCAAGCTCTACACCGATGTGGGGCTGCTCAGTTGCCGGCCGGAGCTGGGAGCTGACTTGACCGATTTGTTCAATTACCTAACGGGTTATTCTCGCCAACGCGCCTATCGCAAGCTGTTGGTGGCCCCGGTGAACATGCGCGATCGGATGGTGGCCTTGATTCAACGGGAGCGCGACTGGGCCCGCCAAGGTCACCAGGGGCGGGTTGTGGCCAAAATGAATGCCCTGGTAGATCCGGTGGTGATTCGGGCGCTGTATGAGGCCTCCCAAGCGGGGGTGCAGGTGGATTTGATTGTGCGGGGAATTTGTTGTTTGCGGCCGGGTTTGCCGGGCCTGAGCGACCACATCCGCGTGGTCAGCATTGTGGGCCGCTTTTTGGAACATTCCCGCATTTTCTATTTCCACAATGGCGGCCAAGATGAGCTGTATATTGGCAGTGCCGATTGGATGCCCCGCAATTTGACACGGCGGGTAGAGGCCGTCACCCCGATCGAGGATCCCGATTTGGTGCAAGAATTGCAAGCCATTTTGGGTGTGATGCTGGCTGACACACGCAACGCTTGGGAACTACGGGCGGATGGGATCTACATCCAACGGCAACCCCTTGGCAAATCGGATCCCCAAGCGTCTCAGGTGGTGTTGATGCAGTTGGCGGAACAGGAAGCAGTGATGAAGGATGACGATTAGGGGTTGCCAGGGGTGGATCGGTTGCTAGTGACTGATGAATGGCTAGTGGTGGATTGATTGCTAGTGGTGGCAGAGTTGCCTGATGCCGAAAACCCGGTGGCTGAAAACCCGGAGCCGATCGCCCCTGAACTGATGCGGCAACGGCTCCGATCGGCCATTTGCGATCGGCCCCAGGACTCGGATTTATACGTGCAGTTCGCCCAAGTGCTGGCCCAACTGCAACGGTGGCCGGCGGCAGCCATGGCCCTGTGGCGGGCGGCGGAGTTGGCTCCTGCTAACTGGCGGTTGTGGCTGCAAGGGGCCCAAGTGGCGGAAGGGCTGGGCGATCGCCCGATGGCGATTCGCGCTTATTTGCGATCGCTCCAAGCCAATGGCAACAGGGCCACCTGCTGTTTTCGGGTGGCGCGGCTGCTGCGGGAATTGGGGCGCGATCGGGAAGCGGTCGACTGTGAGCGCTGGCAACTGCCCCCCGCGATCGTCCAGGAATTTGCGCGGTTGGACTATCCCTTGCATTTGTGTTCCGCCGCCGATTTACCCGCAGAGCAAACCCGCTGGCTGGAGCCGATCACCCCCTACCCACCCCTCAAAGCTGCCCGGATGTTGGGGCCTGTGCATCCGCACTTGGCTCCAGACACGGCCCCCCAACTGCCGCCCTGGCCTCGCCCCGGGGTGGTGGCCATTCCCCAGGGGCGGGCCCAAATCTCCCAGTTGGGGATCTGCATCACCACGGCCGACCATCAAGTCATTCAGGAACTGTCTTCGGGGATTGCGCCTTTGCAGGCGGTGAGCCAGCCACCGCCTGTTCGGAAACTATCGGGCACGGCAGCCTTTTTGTCTGTGCGGTTTCGGCCCAACTATTGGCACTGGATGGTGGACTGTTTGCCCCGGTTGGCTTGGTTGGCGGAGGCGGGGTTTGAGCGATCGGCGATCGATTGGTGGGTGTTTGATCGCCTCGACTATCCCTTTCAATTCGCCACCCTGGAGCGCCTGGGCATCAACCCCGATCGCGTCGTTTCGAGCGATCGTCATCCCCACCTGCAAGCCGATCGGCTCTTGGCTTTGCCGCCCTTGGGCCGCTGTACTCCCATTTCCGACAACACTTTCACTCCCCAGACCCGCGACTTTTTGCGACGGGAATTTTTACCGCTGGCCACGGCGATCGATCCGGCCCACTGTCCCGATCGGCTCTACATCACAAGGCGCAACAATGTGCAGCATCGCCGGTTTTTAAACGAAGCGGAAATTTTGCCCCTGTTGACCCAGCGGGGGTTTCAGGCGGTGGATCTTGATGGACTCAGTCTGGGTCACCAAGCCGCCCTGTTCCAGCGGGCCCGCGCCATTGTGGCTCCCCATGGCGCAGGTTTGACCAATTTGGCCTACGCCGAACCGGGCACGACGGTGATTGAGCTATTTCCACCGCGTTATGTGGCGAATTTCTTTTGGTTGGTGGCCAACTGTAGCCATTTGAACTATTGGGCCCTGTTGGGGCGCGAAACGTTGCCACCTTTGCCGATCGGGGATTGGATGGCCCAGGCCCAAGCCTATCGAGATGACTTGGAAATCGATCCTCAGGCCTTGGCCACCATCCTCGATCGGGCAAGTCTATAGAAATCAGCCAACAGAAATCAGCCAACCACGGAACGCCCAATCACCAAGCAAACCTAGACCAAAGCCGGAGTGAAGTCTCCTGCGGTCAGTTGGTTGGGTGCGAGGTTGGCGATCTTGGCGAGTATCGTTGTGCCATTGCTGAGGTTCAAAAAGCCATTGCTCACGGTCAGGCTGAGGGATTCAAAACTGAGTCCGGTAGGCAAAACGAGCCGATCGATTCCATCTTCAAAATCAAGAATCGTCTCAGTGCCTTCCCCAATCACAAAGCGATCGCTCCCCGCGCCGCCGATTAGGGTGTCTTCACCCCGATCGCCGCTGAGCAGATCATCACCATCGCTGCCAAACAACCAATCAGCTCCCCGACCGCCAAAGAGCAGATCGTTACCAGTTCCGCCGCAGAGGGTATCCGCCTGTTGGTTGCCAAAGAGCGTGTCGTTCCCGTCACCGCCCGCCAGCCAATCGGTTTCTGCGCCACCCCATAGCCAGTCAGAGTCACCTAGCCCCAAGAGTTGGTTGCTTTCGGCATTGCCCCACAGGATATCTGCGCGATCGGAACCGGTTTGGGTGCGATCGGGCATCAGCAAGGGCGGTTGACACCCATAACCGCTGTCCCCGATCGGGAAAGAACTGAGGCTGGGGGGAACCTGTCCAGCAACTGGGAAATCATAGATTGCTGGTTCGCCGTTGGTGCGCAGAACAACGCGCCCGTCATAGGTTCCTGATTGCTCCGTGAGCGCCAAAGTTACTGGGAGGGTGGTGCTGGGCAGAACAACGGGCGGCAGGGTTTCCAAAATGGAAAAGCCCTTGGGGAGTTGTAAATCCAAGAGCTTCAGGGGTTCTGAGCCAATGTTGGTGATGCTGATCACCTGTTGGGGCCGGGCTGCGCTGTCTGTGGTTGCTGAGGGTTGGGTGAGCTGTATGGGGGCGGTGGTGTCGTCGAGAATGATGGGTCCGCCCCGATCGAGAGTCACGATCAGTCGAGGCGGCAGGGGCGGCGGTGGGGCGATCGGGCTGCTGGGGGGAAGTTCTGGGCTGGGGGCGATCGGGGCCGGAGCCACAAAAACTGGAGCAACAGGAGCCGGAGCTAAACCACTGCCCGGACTCAGGGGACTGGGGGAGCTGATGGCCCCGTCGTTATCTTCGATCTCGATCGTTTGTACCAGGCTGCCGCCGAGGGTCAAGCCACTGGTCGTTGCTTTCAGGGTAATGGTGGCGGTTTCGGTTCCTTCCACCATCGTGTCATCCATCACCGTGAAGGTGACAGAGCCGGTTGTGTTGCCGTTGGTGATGTTGATTTGGGGTTGGCTGAGCTGATAGTCTTCCGGGGTGATGTTCGTTCCGCTGACTTGGAATTCAACGGTTTGGTCACTGACAACGGCCTGGGAAGCGGTGGCCGTAACGGTGATGACGGTTCGATCGGTTTCGGTTCCTGTGTTGCGGCTGACCGAGAGATTGACGGTGGGGTTGGGTGTGCCGGTGAGGGAGAAGTCATCGATCGCCAAACCATGATCATCCCCCGTATCATTTCGCTCCACCCAACGAAGCCAGAGGGTGTCATTGTGGGCCCAACTCAAGCCGGACAGTGCGCCTCCAACGCCCGCAACCCGCCCTGCAACATTCCCGTCAACCATGCCAGCCGTTTCAGTGGCAACGGGCGAAGTCCAATTGAATCCACTGCCCGGCGCTGTCCAGGTTGGAACGGTTGTGAAACTGTTACCAAAGCCATATTCCAACACCATGGTTTGCGCAGTGGCGTTTCCCCCATTTCGCCACTGTTCACCCGCAAAGGAAATTGTGAGATGATTAATCGTCGTGCCAGTGGTGTTTTTGGCCGCAAACGCGATCCATCCGGCAATGTTTCCGCTGGCAGGACTCCCGAAATATGTACCGCCTGAGCCAATGCCGCCTAAGGCTCGATCGCTCTCTCCAGTGATGCCAAAGCTATAGAAGTTGCCTGTGTTGTCGTTGCCTCGGCTCGATCGATAGATTGTTAAAGCCTGGCCAGGAGAGGGCTGGCGCAACAAATACCAGCCGGGCAGCGTAGTGTTATTAGTCCAAGCTAGATCACTGTTAGAACCACTCGAATTGAGAGTGTTGAAGTTCTGACTATAGGAACCGCTAAATGAAATAGCCATTGATGCACCCTGGCTTCAAGTCTTTTTAATGACGGGTTGTTTAAGTTATGAAGTCGGTAGTAATTTTATCTTGAATAGGATGGTAATCAGTATCACAAAGAACGGACTCTAGGCGAGCTACGCTTATCAGTCCTATGAACAGTCATCACCATAGCGATCATCAACAGCGCCAAAAACGCAAAAACAAGGAGCGAAGGCCCCTTGTTCTCAGCAGTCTTGAAAAACTGGCTTAAAAGGTATGTTTAATTGGTCTGAGCCGATCGGCAACCATCCAACCAGGCTTGAAATTGAGAAGCCTACACCCGATCGCCCAGCCTCAGCGAGCGATCGAATGTAGGAGCATTCACAACCTCAAATTCAACAGAATCACCTGTCAGAAAAGACCCACAGAATCCGCGCTTTAGGCACGGCTCAGGGGCGTTGCCGGCACAAAGCTCGGCACCACCACATCGCTGTTCTGTTTGGTCAGTTGGTCATACAACCGGTTGGTGTTCGGGAAGTTGGCCGCTGGCAGCGTCGGGAACCGGCGATAGGGAACCGTATCCTCACCGAAGCACTCCGCATATTCCGGCGTGTTCAGCATGGCCGACACAAAACCCTTCAGACCTTCTGTTGCCAGAATTTGGTTGTACTTGCGGATTTCCACCTGGTTCAGCGGTGCCCGACCCAAGAAATGCTTCAGACCCAGTTCGATCACCTTCGTGTTCGGATAGGGGGCATAGAATTCCTTGGTGTACAAGCGAGAGCCGCCCAATGACTCGATGAATTCCTTCATCGTGATTTCGCCATTGCCCAGCTTGCTTTCCAGTGCCGTGAACTCAGCCCGCACGATGTAAGGATCCAAGTCACGCTCAAAGACCTGACGATAGGCCGCCGCGATCGCCGTTTTCAGGGCCACCTTGTCGGTCGTGGTCGTCAGCTTGAAGGTCTTGGTTTGCTCGCGACGACGGCTCACCCCTTGGCCAGCGCGGTTGCTCGCATCCCCTTCCGTACGGATCGAGAGCGGTTGTCCCAGCTCCACAAAGCGCGGTGCTTCCGGTTCCGGCTTGGTCAGCACGCCCTTGAAGCCCAAGTTACCCGGACGAGTCGTGCGCAGGGCTTGGCCACCCGCCGTCAGATAGCGCTCGTAGGGAACCGTGTCTTCCCCAAAGGCTTCCGCATATTCCGCCGTATCGAGAATTGCATCAATCAAGGCATAGAACCCTTGCTTGGCACAAATATCGAAGTACTTGTTGGTTTCGTTGCGACCGTAGGTGGGGCGACCCAACAGGCGACGGTGAATATATTCCACCGCCTTCATCACGTACAACGAACTCCAGTAGGTCTTGCGGAACAAATCCGACTTGGCCAACTGACGAATGAATTCCTTGACCGTGATGTTGCCGTTTTCCAGCTTGATTTCCGCCACCGTCAGGCGCTGGCCTTCATACACATCGCGGCCAAACACTTGCAGATAGGCAGCGCGGATGACGGCTTGGGTGGTGCTTTCCGAGAAGCGAATGCTGGCGGTCTTCACCGACTTGCCAATTCCGGGCAACTGATCCAGCTTGAACACCTTGGGCCCCATCGAGCCAGGAGCCTTGCCCACTGCACCCGGGTTGCTCAGTTGGTTCTCAATCCCGGCACCACGCTTGATCAGAATCCGGCGGGTATCCTTGCCAAAGGGTGCAGGTCGGTTCTTGGGATTGCGGGTTTCTTTCGGGAAGATTGCCCCAAACTGAATTTCCAGCGGATCATTACCAACCCCGTAGGGATGCTGATCGCGCAGGGGTTGCACATAGTCCCCAAAGGTGGTGATGAATTGGGGAACCTTGCGGAAGGGGGCGCTGTAGTTGAACAGGTCGATCTGCGGGCCCCAGTTGCGGCACTCTTGGGCTTCTTGACCCAGACCGCGCAGGTAAGGCACGGTTTCTTCGCCAAAGTAATCCGCGTATTCTTGCGAATCGACCAGGGCATCGACCAGGGCCGCCAAGCCGCCACTCGAGACGATCGAGAAGTACTTTTGCACTTCTTCGCGGGACGAAGGGCCACGACCCAGAATGTGACGGAAAGCGAGTTCTAGAGCACGGCTGTTGATGAACGGTTCAAAGAACTGCTTGCGGTATAGGGGTGACTTGGCCAAACGGCGGATGAATTCCTTCATGGAAATTTCGCCGTTTTTGACCTTGGATTCCAGGTCAGAAATTCCTAAGGAGTAAGCGCGGGTGATGTCGCGCTCAAACACTTGGCGATAGGCCGCTTTCACCGCATCGTTCTTTTCGGTGGCCGACAGGCCGGGCTTCATCGCGTACTTCACGCGCTTTTCAGCGGCGTTGGCGTAGATTTGCGGCAGGGCCAGACCCTGTTGATCCGCCGAAGGTCGCTGACGCACCTTGTTGGACGGTGTGGGGGCCTTGAACTCCGTTAGCAATACATCAAAGTATTGCTTGACGATTTCCGTGGCGTTGGCATCATCGCGGAAGTAGGTGAGGGCCGCTTGCTTCATGCCCTCGATCGCCACGATTGTGGCGGCCGTGGAACAGGCGTTTTCGATGATTTCGCGCAGACCACGGGTGTTCACGGCGATGATCGTCGGGTCACCGGCCACGATCGCGTAGGTCACATAGCGCAGAAACCAGCTCATGTCCCGCAAGGACTTTTGCATGTTCCGGGGGCCATAGCGGGCAACGCTAATGGGCCGGAAGCCAGCGGGAATGGGCGCAGAGGGGGTCAAGAAAAAGTCGCGCAGACCACTGAACAGGCCACCGCCGCTGCTCTTGGCTTCCACGTAGGTGACGGTGCCGAAGGTCATGCCTTCCTGCACCGTCTTGGCTACAGGGTTGGTGGTGGTGGCCATTACCGGTTCATCCGTTGGCGGCTTTTCCAAGAAAGCCAGGGGCGAACCACCGGTAAAGATCTTGTTGGCTGCTCGCGAGACGATGATTTCGGCGTTAACCGTCAGGACTTGAGCAATGGCCAGTCGTTGAGCACCGGAGCTAAAGAAAGTTTTAAGTTCGCTGAGTTCCGCTGGGGCTAGGTAGCGATCTTGTTGTTCTGCTTGGGAAATTTTAGATACGGGAACAGTGCTGTAGAGCTGCGGACGGGCAACCGAGCTTCCACCACTTGCTTTAACGCTCATGAGATTCTAATGGTCCTTTTCTAAGTCAGGTGAACGACCGTACCGGGTTCTGTGACATTGGACAGAACCTTTAGCCCTTAGCCTCAGGTTGGCTCGACGCTGGCAACCCTCAACGGCTGTCGGCGAACATGGAAGGGACGATCTCAACTCAATATGGTTGTGAATCCACCCATTAGACTAAAACGATTCTGTGCGTGGGGCGGCCTTTGTTAAGAAGTGTGTATGCTTCTCAGGCGGGCGATCGCAGGCATTGGAAGGGCAGGGGGTGCGATAGACTCGATCGCGGTGATTACCCTTGCGAGTCCTCGTTTCAGCCTCTTTTCAGCAATTTCTATATAAACAATCAACCCAATCAACCCCCTATTCAATTCCGATGGAAGCACAGCGCACCGCCCAAACCCTCGCCGCCGTCCAAAAGCTCTACGATACCTATCCGTTTCCGCCAGAACCCCTGTTGGATGAACCCCCGCCGGGCTATAACTGGCGCTGGAATTGGCAAGCGGCGCATCAGTTTTGCACGGGCAGAAAGGCGGAACGCACTGATATTCGAATTTTGGATGCGGGTTGCGGCACGGGTGTGGGCACTGAATATTTAATGCACTTGAACCCGGAAGCCAAGATCACGGCGATCGACCTGAGTTCAGAGGCGTTGGGCGTGGCTCGGGAACGGTGTCGGCGGACGGGCGATCGGGTTCGCGGAGGCGATCGCGTAGAATTCCGTCACCTCAGCCTTTACGATGCCCAGGAAATTTCCGGCAAATTTGATTGGATCAACTGCGTTGGCGTGTTGCACCACCTGCCTGATCCGGTGCGAGGCATTCAATCTCTGGCCGCCAAGCTAGCTCCCGGTGGCCTCATGCACATTTTTGTTTATGGGGAACTGGGTCGTTGGGAAATCCAGTTGATGCAGCGAGCGATCCGCCTGCTCCGTGAAAGCCCCACGGGCCCGGCAGATTCCAATCCCTATCGTGATGGTGTTCAGATTGGACGATCGCTATTTGCGGCCTTGCCCGAAACCAATCGGTTGGTGCGGCGGGAACAGGAGCGCTGGTCGATGGAAAACCAGCGGGATGAGTGTTTTGCAGATATGTATGTCCATCCCCAGGAAGTGGACTACAACATCGACACCCTCTTTGAATTAATTGAGGCCTCGGGTCTGGAGTTCCTGGGCTTTTCCAACCCTGATTACTGGCAGCTCGATCGCCTCTTGGGCAGCAATCCGGAGCTGATGGCGCGAGCCGAGGGCTTGAGCGATCGACAGCGCTATCGCCTGGTGGAATCGCTGGATCCCGAAGGAGCTACCCACTACGAGTTTTGGTTAGGTTGCCCGCCGGTCAATCGCCTCACTTGGGAAGACTCCAGCGCCCTGGCCGCGGCCCTGCCGAGCCTGAATCCCTGTATGGATGGCTGGCCCAGCCGTTGTCTATTTAATCAGGACTATCGGATTGTCAGCTTGGACGATGCTACGTTCCAGTTTCTCAGTGCCGTGGCCGCCAACGAAACCGCTGACCAACCCCAGTCGATCGCCCAACTCCTGAGCCAGCAGCCGGGCTTCACCCTCGAAAACGTGCGATCGTTGCTTGATCAGCGCCTGTTGTTGCTGACTCCCCAACGCTAATTCAATCCCTAGCCAACCACCCGCTAAATCCGGGCGCAGTCAAAATAGCTCCCCCCAGCAACCTCGCCCATTTCCTGTGAAAAACGCGCAACACCTGCGTGGTACAATCGCACCTGGCTTAGGGCCGCCGGGCCAGCATTCAACAGCCAGGAGTTTGCAACCGATGGACTCTCCAACGGTCGAACCAGTCACCGCCATGCCGGAAGTTTCTCCCGAAGCGATCGAGGGCACTTCCGAAAACGGCGCAGCCATGGAGGAATACTACAAACTCCAACGGGAGCTATTAATCGGCTCCTTGGTTGTATCCCTGGTGATTTTTCTGTCTGTTTGGGCCACCTACAGTCTCAACACTGCCCTGAGCTATTTGCTGGGAGCGCTGGTGGGCATTGTATACCTGCGAATGCTGGCCAAAGATGTCGCTACCCTGGGTAATGGCAAACAGCAATTGAGTAAAACTCGGCTAGCACTTTTTGTAGCCATTTTTCTCATTGGTGCTCGAGTTCAGCAACTTGAACTGTTGCCAATCATCCTTGGTTTTCTGACCTATAAGGCTGCTCTAATTTTCCACACGTTGCGCGCGATCGCAAAGCCCAACCCTTAGGCTAATTGCGAGAGCAATCTCGTCAAATGCCTATGCAAAACAGCGTTGCTATGTTCGATCTTTTTTCAAACATTCCGTTCTCTCCGCTAGCAGAACTGGAAGTTGGTCAACACTTCTATTGGCACATTGGCAACTTCAAGGTACATGGGCAAGTTTTCCTTGCCTCTTGGATTGTCCTAGGGCTACTGATCGTTACTTGCATCTTGGCAACTCGTAACATTCAGCGAGTACCGTCGGGATTGCAAAACTTCATGGAATATGCCTTGGAGTTTATCCGCGACCTTACCAAAACCCAAGTGGGCGAAAAAGAATATCGAGCATGGGTTCCCTTTGTTGGCACCTTGTTCCTATTCATTTTTGTGTCGAATTGGGGTGGTGCACTCATTCCTTGGAAACTCGTTGAGTTACCGTCTGGTGAATTGGCTGCTCCTACCAACGACATCAACACAACGGTTGCCCTGGCACTGACCACATCGGTCGCCTATTTCTATGCAGGATTGAGCCGAAAAGGGTTGGGTTACTTCGCCGATTACGCGCAGCCGACCCCGATCATGGTTCCCTTCAAAATCATTGAAGACTTTACCAAGCCGCTGTCGTTAAGCTTCCGTTTGTTTGGTAATATCCTAGCGGATGAACTTGTGGTGGCTGTACTGGTCTTCCTGGTTCCCTTGTTCGTGCCCATTCCGCTGATGGTTTTGGGGCTGTTCACGAGTGCAATTCAAGCCCTGATTTTTGCAACTCTGGCGGCATCCTACATTGGTGAAGCAATGGAAGATCACCACGGCGAGCATCACGACTAACGACCCCATTTTTAGGGGTTGTGAAACGGAGTCGTGAAAGCATCAATTGGGGATTGTTTCCCTTCTAATTACAAGACTCTCAACAACAATTCAAGGACGGACTACGACAATGAATCCTACGATTGCTGCTGCTTCGGTTCTGGCTGCTGCTCTGGCTGTGGGTTTGGGTGCAATTGGCCCCGGTATCGGTCAAGGTAATGCGGCTGGTCAAGCTGTGGAAGGGATTGCTCGTCAACCGGAAGCAGAAGGCAAAATCCGTGGCACCTTGCTGTTGAGCTTGGCGTTCATGGAAGCTCTGACGATTTACGGTCTGGTGGTGGCACTAGTGCTGCTGTTCGCTAACCCCTTCGCTTCGTAAATTTGGTTTTCGGCTTTTGCGAACGAGTTTTACCTGAGGCGGCGAAAGGTGCTTGCTTGATGCGAAAGCCTTTTGCTGCCCCAACTCGCGAAAAGGGGCTGTCAACCATCTGCTGGGAGTAAGCGAAATGCTATACGCACTCGTACCAACGCTGTTGGCAGCGGAGGCAGAAGGGGGTCTGTTTGACCTTGATGCCACCCTGCCCCTGATGGCAGCGCAGTTTCTAATTTTGGCTTTGATTTTGAATGCGGTTTTGTACAAGCCCCTGGGACAAGCCATTGACCAACGGGCAGACTACATCCGTGGCAAGCAACTGGATGCACAAGAGCGCCTGGAGAAGGTGAAGTCGTTGACGGCGGAATATGAAAAGGCTTTGGCGGAGGCCCGCCGTAAGTCTCAGTCCATCGTAGCGGATGCCCAAGCGGAGGCGCAAAAACTGGCGGCTCAGACGGTGGCAGACGCGCAACGACAGGCCCAATCGGAGCGGGAAGCGGCTCAACAGGAGATTGACAGTCAACGGCAGACGGCTTTGGCTGCCCTGGACGGTCAAGTGGCGGTGCTGAGCCGTCAGATTGTGCGGAAGTTGTTGGGTTTTGAGTTGGGATGAGGTTGTGATGACGAACATGTTTTTGGGTTCGATCGCCCCTCATCTGTTGGCCCATGGATCGTTCGGGATTAACACCGACATCCTGGAAACCAATGTGATCAACCTGGCGATCGTGTTGGGGGTTCTGGTCTACTTTGGTCGTGGCTTCTTGGGTAACCTGCTGGGAACCCGGAGAGCGGCGATCGAAGAGGCAATCACCGAAGCAGAAAAGGCGCAAGCGGAAGCTGTGAAGGCCTTGGAAGAGCAACAGCGCAAACTGGCTCAAGCCCAGGCGGAAGCAGAGCGAATCACTGCTGAAGCAAAGGTTGCAGCTGAGCGGACGAAGGAAGCCATTTTGGCGAAGTCCACCCAGGATGTGCAACGGATGCGCGAGGCCGCTTCCAGTGACTTGGCGGCTGAGCAAGAGCGTGTGATTACGCAATTGCGGCAGCGGGCTGTGGCCGCAGCGCTGGAGCAGGTCAACGACCAACTGCGCTCGCGCTTGAATTCGGATCAACAGCGGGATTTGGTTGATCGGAGCTTGGCCCTGATTCAAGGGGGAGGGAACTAACGATGCAAAGCAGTTCAACGATCGCCAGCATCGCCGAGCCTTACGCGCAAGCTTTGATGACCTTGGCTCAAAAGGAAAGCTTGGTGGAGCGTTTTGGCGAGGATGTGACCTACCTACGAGGTTTGCTAGCAGCCTCGGATGAGCTGGGCGCTCTCTTGGCTAACCCGTTTGTCAAGGCGGACGATAAGAAGTCTGTACTCGATCGCCTGGCGGGTGAAACTCTGCACCCGTTGACGGCGAACTTTTTGAAACTCTTGGTCGATCGCAAGCGGATTGCGCTGCTGGATTCGATCGCCCAGAAATATCAAGACCTGCTGCGCCAGTTTACGAATACGGCCTTGGCGGAAGTGACTTCTGCGGTGGAACTGACGGAAGAGCAACGCCAAAGCGCCATTGAGCGGGTGAAACAGCTCACCGGGGCCGCCAGCGTGGAACTGGTGACGAAGGTCGATACCGATTTGATCGGCGGCGTGATTATCAAAGTCGGCTCGCAAGTGGTCGATGCCAGCCTGCGTGGTCAATTGCGACGCATGGCGCTGACTTTGGGCGCGATCTAGCTCTGTTTGTGAGCAAATCCCGAGGGCCGCAACCAAGATAAGCACCCCAAACGCTGGAAACAACGTTGAAAACTAGGAGTCGCAGACCGTGATTGCAATCAGACCGGACGAAATCAGCAGCATTATTCAGCAGCAGATTGAGCAGTACGACAAGGATGTCAAGGTGGCCGACGTGGGCACCGTGCTGCAAGTGGGTGACGGGATCGCTCGTATCTATGGCCTGCAAAATGCCATGGCTGGTGAGCTGCTGGAGTTCGAGGACGGTACTGTGGGTATCGCACTGAACCTCGAAGAGAACGATGTGGGTGCTGTATTGATGGGTGACGGCCTCAACATCCAAGAAGGCAGTACCGTTCGTGCCACCGGTAAGATCGCGGCGATTCCGGTGGGTGATGCGGTTGTGGGCCGGGTTGTGGATGCGCTGGCTCGCCCGATCGATGGCAAGGGTGACATTGCCTCCTCGGAAACCCGTCTGATCGAATCGATGGCCCCTGGGATTATCGCCCGGAAGTCCGTGTGCGAACCGATGCAAACGGGGATTACGGCAATTGACTCGATGATTCCGGTCGGGCGTGGCCAACGGGAGCTGATCATCGGTGACCGCCAAACGGGTAAGACCTCGATCGCGATCGACACGATCATCAACCAAAAGTCCGAAGATGTGATCTGCATCTACGTGGCGATCGGGCAAAAGGCCTCCTCCGTGGCCCAGGTGATCGACGTGCTGAAGGAATCGGGCGCGCTGGACTACACCATCGTGGTGGCCGCCAACGCCAACGACCCCGCCACCTTGCAATACCTGGCTCCCTACACCGGCGCTGCCATTGCCGAGTACTTCATGTACAAGGGCAAGGCCACCCTGGTGGTTTACGATGACTTGTCCAAGCAAGCCCAGGCCTATCGCCAAATGTCCTTGCTGCTGCGTCGTCCGCCCGGTCGGGAAGCTTACCCCGGCGACGTGTTCTATCTCCACAGCCGCTTGCTGGAGCGCGCCGCCAAACTGAGCGATGAGTTGGGTGGTGGGAGCATGACGGCTCTGCCGATCATCGAAACCCAAGCCGGTGACGTGTCGGCCTACATCCCGACCAACGTGATTTCGATTACCGACGGTCAGATCTTCTTGTCCGCTGACCTGTTCAACTCGGGTCTGCGCCCGGCCGTGAACGCTGGTATCTCCGTATCCCGCGTGGGTTCGGCTGCCCAAACCAAGGCCATGAAGAAGGTAGCCGGTAAGGTGAAGCTGGAACTGGCTCAATACGACGACTTGGCTGCTTTTGCACAGTTCGCCTCCGATCTGGATAAGGCGACCCAAGATCAGTTGGCCCGTGGTCAGCGTCTGCGGGAACTGCTGAAGCAGCCCCAATACGCGCCTCTCGGTGTGGATGAGCAAGTGGCGGTCATTTACGCCGGGATTAACGGCCATTTGGATGAAATTCCGGTCAACCTGATCACCAAGTTTGTGGCGGGTCTGCGGGATTACCTGAAGAATAACAAGGCTGGCTATGGTGAAGCCGTGCGCAGCACCAAGCAACTGACGGAAGAGGCGGAAACCCTGCTGAAGGAAGCGTTGACTGAGTACAAGCAAACCTTCTTGGTTGCTCAGTAATCATCGCGAATCAAGTGATCGCCTAGGGTCTTCTACCCCGGGCGATCGCGCCCCCTAGCGACTCAGGCGACTCAAAGGACTCCACAGCTATGGCAAACCTCAAGGCAATTCGCGACCGAATTCAGTCCGTTAAAAACACTAAAAAAATTACTGAAGCCATGCGCTTGGTTGCCGCCGCAAAGGTGCGCCGGGCCCAAGAGCAGGTAAACAACACCCGCCCCTTCGCCGATCGCTTAGCCCAAGTGCTCTACGGCTTGCAATCGCGCCTCAAATTTGAAGACGTAGATCTGCCACTCCTGCGGCAACGAAGCATTAAAACCGTAGGTATTTTGGTGGTTTCAGGCGATCGGGGCCTCTGTGGTGGCTACAACGGTAATGTGATCCGTCGGGCCGAGCAACGCAGCAAAGAGCTGCTTGCTGAAGGGGTCAACGTCAAAATGATCGTGGTGGGTCGCAAGGCAAACCAATACTTCAGCCGCCGGGGCTACGATGTCGCGGCTGTTTATGACGGTCTAGAGCAAATCCCTAGCGCGTCGGAAGCATCGCAAATTGCAGACGAGCTGCTGTCGCTGTTCCTCTCGGAAACGGTCGATCGCGTTGAACTGGTCTACACCAAATTTGTATCGCTGATTAGCTCCCGTCCCGTAGTTCAAACCCTGCTGCCGTTGGATCCGCAAGGTTTGGAAGCTTCGGATGATGAGATCTTCCGGCTGACGACCCGTGGCGGACAATTCCAAGTGGAGCGTGAGCGGGTCGATTTGCCCACCGCACCCTTGCCGCGCGACACCATCTTTGAGCAGGATCCGGTACAGATCCTGAATGCGCTCTTGCCGTTGTACCTGAACAACCAACTGCTGCGGGCCCTGCAAGAGTCCGCCGCCAGCGAGTTGGCTGCTCGGATGACTGCCATGAGCAACGCCACCGAGAATGCCAAGACCCTGATTGGCACTTTGACCTTGACTTACAACAAGGCACGGCAGGCCGCTATTACCCAAGAAATCCTGGAAGTTTGCGGTGGTGCTGAGGCGCTGCGCTCCTAGGGATTGGCTAGGGATTTGAGAGAAGAACCATGAGCACGACCTATCAGGTTGAAATTCAGCACGAAGGGCAAACCCACGTCCTGCAAGTGGCGGATGATACGCCCATTTTGACGGCGGCGGCAGCGGCAGGGCTGACGCTTCCCAGCTCTTGCAATGCGGGGGTTTGCACGACCTGTGCTGCCCGCGTAGTGGAAGGGACGATCGAGCCAGGTGACAGCATGGGCTTGAGTCCGGATTTGCGCACAAAGGGGTTTGCGCTCCTTTGTACCGCCAAGCCCCGTTCTAACCTCAAAATCCAAACCGGTTGTGAGGATGAGGTTTACGAACTGCAATTTGGTCAATTCCAAAAATAAATTTGGACTTGGGAAAACTTGGCTGTTGGGCGATCACTGGATCGCTCGATCCAAACCGAAATCTGCAAAACATCAGGCGCAAAGTCTTGACCCTAGATTTTGATTCGCCTGGTGTTTTGTCTTTTCGGCAGTTGAGCGATCGGGACAGAAATCACAGACTCGGAACGGCCCTCAAAGATTAGCTGTCTGAGGAAGGATGTTAAAAACTGTTAATCCAAGCGAGGGTCAACGGGCTTCATGCCTGAGAATAAGTGTTGATTTGCCGGGGAGGACACCGAGTGCGGTCTCAGGACTGTCGCTGGTGGATTTCGAGCTAAGGGTTAAACGACCTGGCTTAGAAAATTTCTCGTTGCTCCCGCTGCCTGAGCAATCGCAGCGATGCTAGTCGTTTCCTCGGTGGAAGCCCCAATCTCCAGTCAAAACTTTTTTCCTTTCGGAGGAGTTTATTCAATGAGTATCGTCACGAAGTCAATCGTGAATGCCGACGCTGAGGCCCGCTATCTCAGCCCCGGCGAACTGGATCGCATCAAGGCTTTCGTGTCCACCGGCGCTCAACGCCTGCGCATTGCCCAAATCCTGACCGATGCCCGTGAGCGCATCGTTAAGCAAGCCGGCGAACAACTGTTCCAAAAGCGCCCCGATGTGGTTTCGCCCGGCGGTAACGCTTACGGTGAAGAAATGACCGCAACCTGCCTGCGCGACCTGGACTACTACCTGCGTCTGGTGACCTACGGCATCGTGGCTGGCGACGTGACCCCGATCGAAGAAATCGGTTTGGTGGGTGTGCGCGAAATGTACCGCTCGCTGGGTACCCCGATCGACGGCGTGGCTGAAGGTGTGCGTGGCATGAAGGCTGCTGCTGCTGGTCTGCTGAGCGGCGAAGATGCAGCTGAAGCTTCGGCTTACTTCGATTACGTGATTGGCGGCTTGAGCTAAGACCTGGGTTCTCCCTCGCTAGCTTGACTTGCTTCGGCTTTAATGAAAGCCATTTCCTTGCAAAACCGACTTATTCAAAAACGATCATGCAAGACGCAATTACCTCCGTCATCAACTCCTCCGACGTTCAGGGCAAGTACCTCGACTCGAGCGCTCTGGATAAGCTGAAGAATTACTTCGCTACCGGCGAACTGCGCGTGCGCGCTGCTAACGCGATCGGCGCTAATGCTGCCACGATCGTCAAGGAAGCTGTTGCTAAGTCGCTGCTGTACTCCGATGTGACCCGTCCCGGCGGCAACATGTACACCACCCGTCGCTATGCTGCTTGCATCCGCGACCTGGACTACTACCTCCGCTATGCCACCTACGCTATGTTGGCTGGCGATCCTTCGATCCTCGATGAGCGCGTGCTCAACGGCCTGAAGGAAACCTACAACTCCTTGGGCGTGCCCATCGGCACCACCGTGCAAGCAATCCAAGCCATGAAGGAAGTGACCGCCGGTTTGGTGGGCTCTGACGCTGGCAAGGAAATGGGCGTGTACTTCGACTACATCTCCTCGGGCTTGAGCTAAACAACAAATGGCTTGGCTGAATTTCGACTCACCGGGTTGATGGTTGTGGTTTCCCCTGTTGGGTTGAAATGAGTGAAGCCACGGGGTCTGGGATAGTTGCTGAACGCTCAAAGTTGCATAGGCTCCGCGATCGCGTTGTCTGGTTAGCTTTGGGGGCAGCACGGCTCAGACCTCGTTGTTTAAGGACTTGGTCTGAATTTTGGTCAGATTTGTCGTTGAAGTCACAAAGGTTTCTCGCCATGCGGATGTTTAAAATTACGGCTTGCGTGCCGAGCCAAACGCGAATTCGGACGCAGCGCGAGCTGCAAAACACCTTCTTCACGAAGCTGGTTTCCTACGACAACTGGTTCAAGGAACAGCAACGCATCCAAAAGATGGGTGGCAAAATCGTGAAGGTCGAGCTGGCTACGGGCCGCCCGGGCACGAATACGGGTTTGCTGTAGATTGGCAAACTGTGAACCGCCTGATCGGTTCCTTCTGTCCTTTCGGGGTCAGGTGGATCGATCGAGTCGGTGACCCAACCCTCAGTCATTTTTGGAATTGGCACACCAATTCCGAACTCAGCCGATCGCGAGTGACAAGTGAGCCTGCCTACGGGTAGCTGAAACTTGTGGCTCGCGATATTGTTTTGAATAGGTATTTTGCATCAGCATTGTTTGAAGTCAGCAGCACTTGGCCTCCGCTGGTGGGGTTGCTTCCTGGTTGTCTTTGCCCCTTGAGGTTGCCTGCAATCCATGGCCCAACGTCGCCCCCTTGTTTGGAGTGATTGGCTCACACAGTTCCGAACCTCCGTGGGGTGGTCGGCCGTGGGCTGGGCCGACGAAGCCCGTTGGTTGCGTTGGCTCACCTTCTTTTGGCTGTTTGTGGGGTTTCTGATTTTGCTATCTGCTTCCTACGCCAGTGCGGAAGCCACAGAAGGAGACGGTTGGTACTACTGCAAACGGCAATTACTGTGGATCGCGGCGGGCTTGGTGGGATTCCAAACGGCCGTTTCCCTGCCCCTGCGTTACGTGCTGGCGATCGCCCACTGGGGGTTGCTAGTCACCCTAATGCTGATGTGGGCGCTGCTGGTTCCTGGTCTTGGGCGATCGGCCAACGGAGCCGTTCGCTGGATTGAAATTGGGGTCTTGCCAATTCAACCCTCGGAACTCCTAAAGCCCTTTTTAGTGCTGCAAAGTGCCCGCATTTTGGGTCAGTGGGAACGGTTGACCGATCGCCATCGTTGGTTTTGGCTGGGAACCATCGGTGCAGTGTTGTTGGGGATCTTGTTGCAACCCAATCTCAGCACCGCAGCGGTTTGTGGGATGACCGTTTGGCTCCTGGCGCTGACGGCGGGCTTGCCCTATGCCTATCTGCTCAGCGCGGCGGGAGGTGGGCTGGTTTTAGGACTAATTAGCATCAGCCTGCGCACTTACCAGCAGCGACGAATTGCCTCCTTTCTCAATCCTTGGGACGACCCCCTAGGCATTGGCTATCAATTGGTGCAAAGTCTCCTGGCGATCGGGTCGGGGGGCTGGTGGGGGACGGGGTTTGGCCTCTCGCAACAAAAATTAGCCAGCCTGCCTATCCAGTTCACTGACTTTATCTTTTCAGTGTTTGCGGAGGAGTTTGGCTTTGTCGGTTCCCTGCTGTTGTTAACCCTGTTAGTTGTTTATGGTGCATTGGGCCTGCGAGTGGCTGCCAATGCGAGCGATCGCTCCCTGCGACTGGTGGCCGTCGGTGCTGTGTTGCTGCTGGTGGGCCAAGCCCTGGTGAACATTGGCGTGGCAACTGGCGTGCTGCCAACTACAGGACTGCCGTTTCCCCTCATGAGCTATGGCGGTAGCTCGATTATTGCCAGTCTGTTTCTAGCGGGGTTGCTGATTCGGGTGGCCCGCGAAAGCAGTGCGGCCACGGTTGTTCCCCTCGATCGCCGCCGGCCCCGTCGGCCTTAAAGACGCACCGCAATTTGCACTATCCCCGTAAAGGAAGACGGGCGATCGTATCAAAAAATACTCGTGTTCTACCGATAGTTAACAGCCATGACCATGCTGCATGATTGTTGAATGGCGTACAGACTGAAGCCACCAAAAGTTCAGAGTTAATCTGACTTTAGGCGATCGCTGACTTGATAGTCATTGACCGCCTAAAGTACCTAACAGCTAATAAGCTCAAATTCCAAACAATTGACTATCCCGATCGTCCCCGTTAATCAAAAACCAATCAAAAATCAATCAAAAATAACACAGCACTCATCAGCCATGAACCCAACAACTTGCATGAAATAAACCGTCTTGAATAACAGTTGCTAGATCCTTGCTTGACGCTTGATCACTAATTTCCTCCTTCCTCTCTGGATTGCTGTCGATGTTATCTTCTTCTGGGCATCCCGCCAAGGCCGATATCTTAATTGTGGATGACTTGCCAGACAATCTCCGTCTGCTGTCTTCCATGCTGGAGACCCATGGCTATCGCGTTAGAAAGGCAATTAGTGGTCGATTGGCATTAAGTGCTGCTCGATTGGCTGCACCAAATTTAATCCTTCTGGATGCTTGTATGCCAGATTTGGATGGATATGAGGTTTGTCGTTATTTAAAAGATGATCCTCAAACTCGTCATATTCCTGTTATTTTTATTAGCGCTTTAGATCGCCCAACCGATAAGGTTCATGCCTTTGAAGCCGGTGGAGTTGACTATATTACTAAACCTTTTCAGGTTCAAGAAATTCTGTCGCGAATTGAGAGCCAACTGCGGTTGTATGCCCTTCAGGAAGAATTGCGATCGGCTAATCGTCGCCTGACTGAGCAGAATGAACTGCTACACAAACAAATTGTTCAGCGCCAGAAAGTTGAAATTGAAATTCGGCTGTTGCTGGCGGCTTCCCAGGCGATCGGGCGAGCCTCGGATTTTGATGCATCCCTCGAAGCCATTTTGCGGCTGACTTGCCAAACCATTAAGTGGGACTGTGCAGAAGCCTGGGTGCCAAATGCCCACGGGACGGCGCTGGAGTGCAGCCCCAGTTGGTATGCCAGTGACCCATCTTTTCAAGCCTTTCGCCAAGCCAGTTTGCAGCTTCAGTATCGATCGGGAGAAGGAATGCCTGGCCGAGTTTGGGCCCAGCGCCAGGCGGAATGGCTGGAGGACTTGAGCCATCCGGGAATTTTTGCCCGTTCAGAGCTGGCCGCTAGTGTCGGTTTGCGATCGGCCTTTGCGGTTCCCATTTTGGACGGCTCCCAGGTTTTGGCGGTCTTGATGTTCCTGCGGCGACAGGCTTCGACCCTCGATAACAAAATTTTGCATCTGTTGGAGGCGGTGGGGACTCAGGCCGGAGCCTTGATGCAACGAAAACAGGCAGAACAGGCCCTGCGGGACTTGGCCCGGCGCGAAACCGCGATCGCCCGAATCATCACCCGAATGCGGCAATCCCTGGATCTGGATGAAATTTTTCTGGATACAACCGATGAGCTACGGCGGGCCCTGCTCTGCCATCGAGTGGTGATCTATCGGTTTAATCCGGACTGGAGCGGTCAATTTTTGGTGGAGTCTGTGGCCGATGGTGTGCAGCCCTTGGTCAGTCCGAGCGGAGTCACCAAGGATGTGGATCACTTGAATCCCGCCCTGTGCCACAAAACTTGGCAACTGACCCAAGGGGGCCCCTTCAACTTGGGAGCCAGTTATGTCAGTGCCAGCGATGTGGAGCAGGCGGATTTGGCGGACACCTGTTTGGAATTGCTCGATCGATTGGCGGCCAAAGCCTTTATTTGTGTACCCATTCATTGCGGTCGAGAACTGTGGGGAGTCCTGGGAGCCTATCAAAATGAACGCCCCCGCACTTGGAGTGAATCAGACATCAAAATTCTGGTGCAAATTGGGGCACAACTGGGGATTGCTGTTCAACAAACCCAATTGGTGCAACGTCTTCAACACCAGTCCACAGAATTGCAACTGGCAAAAGAATTAGCCGATTCTGCTAACCGAGCCAAAAGCCAATTTCTGGCCAACATGAGTCATGAAATTCGGACTCCTTTGAATGCGGCTTTGGGTACGACAGATCTGCTGCTACAAACACCCTTAAACCTGGAACAGCAAGACTTAGCCCGAATCTTAAAAACCAGCGGCGAGCACCTGCTGTCGTTAATTAATGACATTTTGGATTGGGCAAAAATTGAAGCTCGGGAAGTACAGCTAGAGTCCATTCCCTTTGATCTAAATCAATGTATTGAAACCGTCGATCACCTCCTGCGGCCCCAAGCCCAAGCGAAAGGATTAACGCTTTTGACATTGCTAGATAGTAATGTGCCTTGGACGGTGGTGGGCGACCCCACAAGACTGCATCAAATTTGCATTAATTTGGTGGGTAATGCCATTAAATTCACGGATCAAGGACAGGTGGTTTTTCAAATGTCTTTGGAATCCCAATCAAACAAGATGGTGATAATTCACTGTGAGGTGCGAGATTCGGGGGTGGGGGTGTTGCCGGAGCATCGTCACAAGCTGTTTCAGTCTTTTTCGCAGGTGGACGCTTCCACAACCCGCCGCTATGGGGGCACTGGGTTGGGGCTGGCCATTTGTCGGCAGTTGGTGGAACTGATGGGGGGAGAAATTGGCTATGAGGCCAATGTGGGCGGGGGCAGTACGTTTTGGTTTTCAGTGCCCTTGCAGCGCCAGGCGTTGACGGATGAGGCGGAGCAATGGTCTTTTTTGCGCCAAGAACGGTTGCTGTTGGTGGATACGGATCCCCGCCAGCAATTGTTGATTGGTTCTCAGGTGCGGGCTTGGGGTGGGCGTTTGGATCGTGTGTCGGCGGATGAGGTGTTTGGGGTGATCGAGATGGCCAGCCACAGCGAAAACCCTTACACGATCGCCCTTGTGAATTTGGAAGATTTGGATTTGACTTGGGAACCGTTGCAGCGACAAATTCAGCAGCGACCGGCCTTGGCCACTTTGCACTGGATTTTGTTGCTGAAGCCGGAAGCGCGATCGCTGGGCCATCAACTGGTGGGTCAGGGGGTGATTAAGCATTACCTGACGATGCCGATTTTGGTTTCGCAACTGCTGGATGCGTTAACGGCGGCGGTGCGTCACGAGTCACCAACTTTGCCTGCGGTGCTGGAGTCGCCCACGGTGGCTGAGCGTGATGGGCGATCGGCGGCGAGATCGCTCCATCCCCTGGTGCGGCCGGTACATTGCAAGATTTTGGTGGTGGAAGACACGCCCCTGAATCAACAAATTGTCTTGCGGCAGCTCAAGAGTTTGGGTTGGGAGAATGTGACCTGTGCTGACAATGGCCAACAGGCGATCGATCGACTGCTGCGGGAGCCGTTTGACTTGGTGTTGATGGATTGCTTGATGCCGGTGATGGATGGCTATCAGGCTGTGCAACGGTTACGGGCGGAAGCGGGCCCCAATCGGGATGTGACGGTAATTGCCATGACGGCCAATGCTTTGGCTGGGGCCCGGGAGGAATGTTTGGCGGTGGGCATGAATGACTACATCAGCAAGCCCATTAGCTTGGCGGGCTTGGCGGCGGTGCTCGATCGCTGGGTGATTCCCATGAGTCGCAACTTGCATACGGAAGGCGACTTGCCCCCGACGGAACCGACTCCCAAGCCAATGCTGAGCGCTGGAAATTCCGCTGCTGAGTCAGCACCGCCGATCGATCGGGAACGGTTGATGGAGATTTCCATGGGCGATCCGGAAGTGGCCCGTGAAATTCTCAGTATTTTTGTGGAGGGCATTCCGGAATATTTGGAAGCCCTCGATCGGGCGATCGAAAGCCAAAACATCAAGGAAGTCTATCGGCGGGCCCACCAAATTAAAGGTGCGGCGGCCAATGCTGGCGTTTTGGAAATGCCAGATTTGGCTTGCCAACTTGAAACCAATGCCCTGGCCGATCGGCTCGATCGGGCTGAAATTTTGTCAGCTCAACTACGGGATGTGATGAATCGCGTTTGTGCCTATACTCAGCAGCTTGATCAACTTGATCAAATCGATCAAATTCAGGCCACCCCATCCCGACGTTGAACCGTTGATTAATCCTGTAAACCTCGACGTTGGCAACTGAAAACGAACGAAACGTTAATTCAGCCCCCCGTGGCGACGGCCGAACTAGTACCGAATGTGCAAAGTAACCGTGGCTTGGATCGTCTGCTCACCGGCCACCACGGGGGTGCTGGCTGCGGAGTCGGCCACGCCTCGCAGCATGGGGCTGGGGATCGACATCATCGCTCCCTCTACCTGAATGCCCATCACTTCCTGCCGAGTTAGCCCCAAGGTTGCCAAAACCGCATCGGCCTGGGCTTGGGCATCACGGGTTGCTGCTGCCAAGGCCCGATTGCGCGCCGCGTTGTTGGTGGCATCATCGATCGTGAACTGCACCCCATCCACACGGGTGGCTCCCGCTTTCACCGCCGCATCCATGAGCGCTCCGGATTCGGTGGCGGCAATTTCAAAGCTGACCGTGTTGGTGGCCACAAAGCCCACGGGTTTGCTGTTGTTGTCGTAGTAGGGGCTGAGATAAACGCCCGTGGTTTGCAGCTTTTGGACATTGCGACCCCGCAGCAGCGCCACCACCGCGCTCGATCGCTTGGCCATTTCCGCTTGGGCCGCTTCGGCGGTGGCGGCCCGGGCTTCCACCCCCAGGCTCACGCGGGCAGTGCTGGCGCTGACCAGTTCACTGCCTCGGCCCGTAACGGACAGGATTCGATTGAGCCGCTCTTGGGCTTGGGCGGGCAGAGCAGCGGCGATCGCCACAATCATGCCCAGCCCGATCGCCCCCAAGCGCAAACCAACGGCTGTTTCAAGGCGGGGAGATCTGCGGGAATTCAGCAAGCGCATCATGGCAAGGGTTAGCCATCCCTAGGGATGGGGTTCAATGGGTTCGTCGCCGCCAACCCCGATCGCCGTGTCCTGAATCGTCGCGCCTGTGAGGGTTAAGTCCAGCATCGACGCGCCGGTCACGTCCACGTCATTGAGGGTGGCGGCTGTGAGGTTTACCCGATCGAGCCTCGCTTGGGTCAGGATGGCATTGGTTAAGAATGTGCCGGTTAAATTAGCGTCCGTTAGGTCAGCACCGGTCAGATCGGCCCCTTCCAAGTTAGCGTTGGTTAAATCAGCCCCCCGCAAATTGGCATGGCGCAAGTCAGCCCCAATCAGGTGTGCTCCTTGCAGGTTTTGCCCCGCCAAGTTGGTCGCCGCTAAATTACAACCACCACAGAGGCCCGTTGCCAAAAGTTCTTTGAGGTCAGTGGGAGCCGTGGTTGCAGCGGGCTCCGCCGCCGCCCGCGAACCTACCGCACCGAGGAGCGCCGCTGCCAAGACGACACCACTAAGCCAACGCAGATGCCGATCGGTCATCACTCCTCCTGCTTGCCCCGTGGAAGGGTTCTGGCAATGGTGAGCCGGGGGCAAGAACCTTTACTCTGAGCCTAGCGCGATCGCCCTGATCCCTCCGTGATCGGAGACGAATCTTAGGATTTAGCCATCGATAGCAATCTGCGAATTTGGCAAACTGAATTTGGCAAACTTCAAGACGCTCGTTTAGGTTTCCGTCGCGGTAGGCGTTGGGGATGAGGCGATCGGGACAGTGGCTTGCAATTGCGCGATCGCCTCCAGCATTTCCCGCTCAAAGGCCACCTGGGCCCGATTGGTGCGACCACCCACATAGAGCGATCGACCCTCTTGCAACAGCCAAATTTGTGAGTGAGAAAAATAGCTCATCACCACGCCCACCATCAGCAATCCAAAGCCCAAATAGACGATCGGGATGCTGGGATCCGCCTTGATCTGTAGCCCCGTGCTGCCAATCAAATCATCCACGGCCAAGGTGAGGGTGCGATCGCCCAGGGTAATTGGGGTCGATCGGCCCACCCGCGTGGTGGCGATCGGGCGGCCCGTCGCGTCATAGATCAGCACTGCCCCTTGCAAATCTCGCGCCAGCAGCGAAACCCCCTCGCTCAAGTCCGGTTTGGTGGGAACCCAAGTGCCCCAAATCCGGCCCGCGCCCGGCAGATTCAGCTTGCCCATGGGTAGCTGAATTGATGGACTGTTGTTGATGCGCACCTTCACCGCTGCGATGCCCCAGTCGGTTTGGTACATGGTCACCCCTCGGTAGCGCAGGGGTTGATTCACAAAAATAGTTTGTCGATCGCGCTCTTGACCCGCTTGATCCAACACCGACAAATCTGAATAGAACTGGTCGATGTTGCCGTCCGGTAAATATTCAATCCAGAAGCGGTTGACCTTCACAGACCAATCTCGGGGCACATTCCCCGCCGCCAAAGGGCCGCCGTCAATAATATTGGTGACCTGAAACGTTTGGCCGCTGGGAATCATTTCTTGGGCAATGAAACCAGTGAGCGCACCAATAATGCCGCCCAACAACACAATCAACATCCCCGCATGGACAATAATCGGCCCAATGCGGCCCACAATCCCCTTGCGTGCATACAAGCTGCTGCCTTCCGCAAAAACTCGGTAACCTTTGGCTTGCAAGAGAGGAGTGGCCGGGGCGATCGCGCTGCTGGCTTCCCCCAAGTCCAACCGGGCACTGAGGGCCAATTTCTCAAACTGTCTGGGGGTCCGGTAATAACTCCAATGTTGGGCAGCTTTTAGGGCTGGCCATTGGCGCAGGGCGGTGCAGGCGGCCAAGCTCGTGCCAAACAACACCAGCAGCCCCAAGTACCACCAGGTGCGATAGACGGTGTTCAGCCCCAAGGCCAGCAGCACTTTCCAGCTCAGGAAGCCAAACAGGGCCGGATCCTCTGGATAGTTTGCTTGATAGAACTCCAAGCCCTGGCCCTGCTCAATGACCGTGCCAGTGATGCTGGCCACCGCAATCACCAATAACAGGACGATCGCTAACCGCAGGTCAGCAATGATGCGCACCCCTGCGCGCCACCAGCTCCGCCCGATCGCCCCATTCAGGGGAGTTTGCTGCAATCCGTCATTTGCATCCATGGTTTTTGCCCTGACCTCAGTACTTTGGTCTTCCCTTAATTCGCCCTAGTGTGCCGATCCTGATGATTAGCGCATGATTAGCGCTGTGTTTTTGACCCTAATTCCCTAGCGTCTCATGGGGCTGGCAATCCGTTGACTGGCAATCCGTTGGCTATTCACCCTAGCCGATCGGTAACCGACTGAGCAGCGAAAATACGCCGAATCCCACCAATAACGCGCCACTGGTGGGCACAATCCAGCCCGATCGACTCCGCAGCGCCAACAAACTCTTCAAAGAGGCGGCAAACGTGCCCACTAACACCAACGGCGACACATAGCCGATCGCATAGGCCAACAACAGACCCCCACCCGCGATCGGGTCGCGAGTGGCCGAAACCCATGCTAACAGTGCCGCTAAAACAGGCGTGCTGCAAGGGGAAGCCGCCAGCCCAAACGTTAGCCCCACCAAATAGGATCGCAGCGATCGGGGAACCCCCGTCGGCACAGGAATCAATTGTCCCAGGGATGGAAACTGAAAGGGCAACACCTCCAGCAGATTCAGCCCCATCACGATCGCCACCCCGCTCACCAGCAACGGCAAGCCCCAACCCACCTGGCCATAAACCCGACCAAACCAGGCCGCCGCCACCCCCATCACCGCCAAGGTGGTGGCTAAGCCCAGGGCAAACCAGAGGGATTGCACCGCCGCCGCCCAGCGCGATCGCCCATCGGCAGGTTCCGACTCGCCTGAGGTGTCATACCCCCCGAGATAGCCCACCGCGATCGGCAACATCGACAACATACAGGGGGTCAGGCTGGTGAGCAGACCCGCCCCAAACGTTACCAGCGCACTCCCCAAACTGGGATGAGCCAACTGTGCTTCCACCAACGCTGTCGCCCACTGTGCCAGGTGATATAAACCCGTTTGTACTGATTCCCACACCTGCGATCGCCCTACTTGTTCAGGAACTGGCTGGTTTGCCCTGGCCCAATGGCATGGCCCAATGGCATAGCCCTATGGCCTACAGGATTAATTTTAGGGGGTGGATGGAAATTGCCGATCGCCCCAGTTGCCCACCGCTCGGGTTAATCAACGGCGCTGCTCACTAGTCCAGCAACCAATCTATCAATCCCACCGGTTCCCAAATCAACACCACCCAACTCAGCAGATACAGCCCGATCGGCAACAACCGGTAGCCCACCGCCCCTCTGGACTCTGTTTTGGCCCAGTAGCGCCAATGGGCAAAAATCGCCACTGCCGTCAGCACAAACCAAGGAATCAGGCTCAGAACGGTAAACCCCAGGGCCAAGCTTGCCGCCTGCAACCAAGCTTGATAAGCCGCGTCGTTGTGACCGAACAGGTAAGGGTCATTGATCCAAGGCTGTGGCACTTTTCCTAAAATTCGGGTGGCTTGGAGGCAAGCCCCCGCTCCGGTGATCAGTAAGCTGATTGGGGCGATCGCCAAAATCCAGTGAGCCACCGTCATGCCCCGCCGTGCGATCGGGTGCATCATCACGGGCCGCAAATTCAGCCGAGGAAAGGATCGCATCCACTAAGACCCAAAAAACAAGTAATCAACTAATCAACAGCAACCAATGGCAATGAACCCAAAAACCAAATAGCACCCAATCGCAAAAATCAGTAATCAATCAATAACAATTAACCAATAACAATCAAAAAAACCAGGCAATACCAACCAATAAACAGCAATCAACCAACAACAATCAACCAACAACAATCAACCAACAAAATAGGCTGGCCGGGTAACCCGACCAGCCAGCAAGCTTAGGAACGCGCAGACAAAGCGGTTGCTACTGAACCACCAATTTCACATTGGCATTTTGCAGCCCAGGACGCTTCACCTCCGCCAGCGTCTTATTCACCGCATATTTTTGGTTGATCGAATTGATCAGCTCCGTTTGGTTGTGCTTCTTCGCCACACCCCACAGATCCGCAATCAGATCGTAGGAGCCGTCAGCATTGCGCGACCAGCCCAGGTCATATTCCCCTTCCAGGATCGCAACCAGATCAGCGCGAACCCGCTGGCCGTTATAGCCACGCACATCGGCGCTGGTTTTGGTCTGAATGCCCAGGTCGCACAGGGATTGGCGCAGGATTTCCACATCAGTAATCTTGGTGCGCAGGGTGCTGAAGTGAGACATGAGGGTTTCCTCCTGTGGATGGAAATTGCGTGAACGACAACAACTAGGGGTTCAATGGCAAGCACGAAGTTGGGAGGCTTCGATGCTTGGTTTCAATGCGCTAGCCAACCGGGATTCCAGATGCTGAACGGGTTGGAACTGGGGGGCTAGCCCTCCTCCCGTTGGGAGACGGGAGAAAGCTTGGGGGTCACCACTCCTGGCGGATGTAGTCCGCGACAGCAGCGGCGGCAGGACGGGCACGCTGGCGGGCCCAGTCGCGCAATGCCGTTACCTGCTCGGTCATGGTTCTCGACAGCGGCAGGGTTGCCTTGATCGCTGCGATGATGTCGAGTTGGGTAAACTCGCGATCTTGGGCAAAGGCTTCGTACATGGCCGCGAAGATGGCCTGTTCGATTTCTGCGCCGGAGAAACCATCGGAAACTTTGGCAAGTTGATCCAAATCAAAGCGGGAGATTTCAGAACGCCGCTTTTCGAGGTGGATTTGGAAGATTTCGCTCCGTTCGTCCTGGGTGGGCAAATCGACGAAGAAGATTTCGTCAAACCGGCCTTTGCGCAGGAACTCGCCGGGGAGCCGATCGACCCGGTTGGCCGTCGCCATCACAAACACCGGGGAAGTTTTTTCCTGCATCCAGGTCAGAAAGGAGCCAAAGATGCGGCTGGAAGTTCCTCCATCGGAGTCGGCGGAACCGGCGGAACCGGCGAAGGCCTTGTCCAGTTCATCAATGAACAGGATGACGGGGGAAATCGACTCGGCGGTTTTGAGCACCATCCGCAGGTTCTTTTCCGATCGCCCCACGGTGGAGCCGTCGTAGATGCGCCCCATATCCAAGCGCAGCAGGGGCAAACCCCACAGCCGGGAGGTGGTTTTGGCAATTAGAGACTTACCGCAACCGGGCACACCCAAAATCAGCATTCCCTTCGGTTGGGGTAAGCCGTATTCGCGGGCCCGCTCGGTGAAGGCATTGGAGCGCTGGGTCAGCCACCGTTTCAGCTCTTCGAGACCACCGACCGATTCGATCGTCTCGTCTTCGTCCATGTATTCCAAAATGCCGTTGCGACGAATCAACTGCTGCTTTTCGGACAGGACGATTTCGACTTCCGATTCGGTGAGCTTGCCGGTGCTCACATGGGCTTTGCGGTAGACCTTTTCGGCTTCGTCACGGGTGAGACCGAGGGCTGCTTTGAGCAGTTTCTCACGGGCGATCGGGCTGAGAGGGCGCGATCGGGTCTCTTCGAGTTGTTCACCCAACACCTGATCGAGTTCGTTCAGGGTGGGCAGGGGGAAATCCAACACCACGACTTCTTTTTCAAGCTCGATCGGGATTTCTTGAACCGGCGACATCAACACGATCGTTTTTTGCATCCCCTTAAACTGGGCGATCGCGTCTCGCAGCCAGCGCTTCACCCCTGGTGAGTCGATGTAGGGATGGAAGTCTTTGAGGATATAGATTCCGGGGTCGCGTTGGCGCACAATCCACTCGATCGCGGCTTCCGGCGAAACGGTGTTGTGTTGCGTCACCGTGCGGGGTTGGCCATATTCCACCACCCCATGGGTCACCGTCCAAACAAACAGACGGCGGGGTTGCGTTTTGGATTGGGCAAGGCGGGCGATCGCCTGTTCAGCGCGTTCCTCTTCATAGGTTAGGAGGTAAACCAGCGGATATTGCGCTCTGACCAGGACGCTTAGTTGCTCTTGCATAACCCTCGACCCATTCCGCTTGAGTTGGACATGCGATGGACTAGCTCAGAGATTGGAAATTGCTCTCCATCTAGCCCAACGTGATTAGCCAAAGTGATTAGTAAGTATCTAGCGAGTCCTGAGCGAAATCCTTAAGGGGCTAACCCGCAACCGGAACTGAAGCCATTTGGCAGTTGCTTCAGCAAGGTACAAGGCTTTCGCTGTTGGAATCGTCCGTGTCGCTACTGGGAGCTTCCTCCTCAGCGGACTCTGGAGCACCAGCCCGAACCGTCAGGGCCCGTTCGATCGACAGCGTATCTTCGGCAAGAATGCCAGGCTGGCTTCCAAGACCAACCAATTCACCGTCACGCAGGACTGTGGAGGTTTGACAGACAGGGCAGCTGTAGACCCGGTGGGTACGCCCGTAGGGTTCGCTGTGCTCGTCAATTACCTCAGGGTGTTCGAGGTAAAAAGCCACGGCCCTTTCGACAATTGCGGACATGGGTTCCGACTCAACTGCCGCCCGGATTTTGAGTTGACGATGCAACTGTTGGGGGAAGTAGAGCGTGACTTTTTGCTTGTCCTGTTTGTCTTGCATATAACTACAAATGAATTACCCGGGTATGAATGTTAAGGTATCGGGGCAACGCTAGTCTGTCAAGACAGAAAGCCGTCTTGCTGTCTTTTTCGTAATCTTTCTTTACAAACAATCCAAGCCTTCATGGCTCAATTCACGGCGCTAAAACGGGTTAATCGGTGATTGGGCGGAACTTTGAGGGCGATCGGCTGCGATACACTCAGCAAGGGATTTGCAAACGGCGACGCGATCGATCATTGACATCCGCAATTGGCATTCGTGATTGACATTCGTGGCCGTTAGTTGCCCCGCCTATTCACCCGATCGAGGAGTTCGCACCATGCTCGATGAACAAGCCAAAAAGACCATGCTCCGGAAAATTCCCCACGGCATCTATGTTTGTGGCGTGCGGGATGAGGCGGGCGAAGATGTGAACGCCTTTACGGCCAGTTGGGTCATGCAAGGCTCGTTTAAGCCGCCTTTGCTGGTGAACTGTGTGAATCGGGAATCTGGTTCCCACGCCATGATTGAAGCGAGCGGCGTGTTTGCGTTGACGGTGTTGGAAGCGGGCCAAAAGGATTTGGCGGCTCAATTTTTTAAGCCCCGTCGCCGGGTGGGCAACAAGTTTGAAGACATCGAGTTCTATTTGGGCGAAGCGACGGGCTGCCCAATTTTGCCCGACTCCCTGGGCTATGTGGAGTGCAAGGTGGTTGGCTCGATCGCCCATGGTGATCACACGGTTTTTGTGGGCGAAGTGATTGGCGCAGGCATCCATCGGGAAGGGGAAGCCCTCACCCTAGAAAGCACCGGCTGGAACTACGGCGGCTAGGTGTGGCTTGGTTAACTTCCTGGCTGAAATTGGCTGGCTTCGTCAGCTTGTTTCAGTTGGCCCGTTGTAGTTAACCCATGGATTTTGCCCATGGATATTGAAGCGGCTTGGCAATTCCCGATCGAACCTCCCCCGGTGGACTGGGTGGCGGCGGTGCAATCAATGCTCGATCGCCTGGATGCGGTGCAGGTGGGCAACCCGAAGGCGGCGGATCTCAAAGAAAGTCGTTCACCGCAAGGCGATCGGGCCCGGTGGCTGGCCCAAGTGTTGTGGGAACGAGGTTGGCGTGATCCGCGCACCTTGGCCGGGTGGCTCTCGGCAGAGCACTATCAACCCACGGGGCCGGAGGGGTTTGGCTCCGAAATGGCCCAGGCGATCGCGCGGTTGGTGTTGGCCCATGAACGGGGCGATCGGGTGGCCATTTGGGGAGATTTTGATGCGGATGGCGTGACGGCCACGGCGGTGCTGTGGGACGGGTTGGGGCAGTTTTTTCCCCAGGGCGATCGGCTCACTTATTTTGTGCCCGATCGCCTCAAAGAATCCCACGGGTTATCCCGATCGGGGTTGGCGGCCCTGGCGGCGGCCGGTTGGCAACTGATCGTGACCTGCGACACGGGCAGCACCAACCTGGCGGAGTTGGCGATCGCGCGGGATTTGGGCTTGGAAGTGATTGTGACCGATCACCACAGCTTGCCCGACCAACGGCCGGACTTGGTGGCGTTGGTGAACCCGCGCGCACTCCCGATCGATTCGCCCTTGGCCAGTCTTTCGGGTGTGGCCGTGGCCTACAAATTGGTGGAAGCCCTTTACCAAGCCTTGCCCACGGTTCCCCAACAGCCCCTCTCGGCCTTGCTGGATCTGGTGGCGATCGGGCTAATTGCGGATTTGGTGGAACTGCGGGGCGATGCTCGGTACTTGGCCCAAGTGGGATTGCAGCATCTCCAAAAAACCGATCGCCCCGGATTGCAACTGTTGCTGGAGCGATGCAAGAAAACGGGCGATCGCCCCTCTGATATTGCCTTTGGCCTGGGGCCGCGCATCAATGCGGCCAGCCGCATCTATGGCGATGCTCACTTTTGCATTGAACTGCTGACCAGTCGTGATCGCGATCGGTGTCGCCAATTAGCTGACCAAGTGGAAGCGGCCAACAGTCGCCGCAAAGCCCTGCAAAACGATGTGCTGTGGCGGGCCCGATCGCGCCTGGCCGCCGCCGATTGGTCTACCACCGCCGTGATTGTGTTGGCGGAAGCGGGTTGGCCCTTGGGCGTTTTGGGGCTAGTGGCGGGTCAACTGGTGCAGGAATTTAACCGCCCCGTGGTGTTGCTGACCCTGGAAGGCGACATGGCGAAGGGATCCGCTCGATCGCTCCCGGGTCTGGATTTTTATGAAGTCCTGAAGCAACAAACCCATTTGCTCGATCGATTTGGGGGCCATCCCCTGGCAGCGGGGTTGGCTTTGCCGGTGGCCAATCTGGATTTGTTTACCCAAGCCCTGGAACGGGAAGTGCGTCAACGCTGCCCAGCCCGATCGCCCCAGCCCATCACGGCCGATTTGACCGTCACCGTGGCAGACCTGTTGCTCGATCGGGGACGGGCCCTGTTTCAAGCCCTGAAGTGGCTGGAACCTTGCGGCATGGGAAACCCGGCTCCGCGTTTGCTGATTCGGCAAGTTCGGTTCCAAAACCTGCAAGTCCGCCGCCTGCACCTGGGATCCCAAAAATTGCGGTATCTCTACACCCGCTTTGAAATTCAAGATGATTCGGCTACCGAACCTTTCCCGGGCATTTGGTGGGACTGTTTGCCGGAAGCCATTCCCAAGGGTTTCTGTGACTTGGTGGCGGAGTTGGATTTCAATGCCCGCGATAAGTGCTATCAATTGCGGCCCTTGGCAGTGCGCCCAGCCGATCGCCCCTTGGTGCGCGATCTCGCTGGTACGATTCCCGTTTGGGATTATCGGCAAGGGTTACCTGCCGCCGAATTGCCATCGCCCACCGCAATGTTGTGGGTTGATCAATGCCCCACCCGTTGGGAAGACTGGCAGCAAATCGCCCGCCAAGCCCTAGACGATCAACGCCCGATCGCCCTGACCTATCAGCCAATTTTGGAACCCAGCCCCGATCGCACCTGGCAAACCCTTTTGGGGATGGCGAAATATCTCAGCCGCACCGGCCAAACCGTCGATCGAGCAGTCTTATCAGCGCGATTAGCCCTCAGCCCCCAAGCAATTGAACTCGGCCTCAATGCCCTGGCGGCGATCGGCCTGAACCCAAGGGAGCAGGATTGCCACCTGAGGTTTCAACCCCAAGCCTTGGATGCGATGGAAACTGAAGCGACCACCCGATCGCGGGCGATCGCCCAATTTTGGGCGATCGTCCAAGAAGAGCGCTTTCACCATCAATATTTCGCCACCATGCCCCCAGCAGCACTTCAGGATCTGGATCCGCGCCTCCAACCCCATTGATCACCCTTGATCGCATGATCGCAACAATCGCGAAGGGAGAAAAGTGGGAGTTCAGCCAGTTGCAAACCCTACTCTCCAATAAGCATGACAGCTCCCGTTTCCAAGCCACAGAAGATCCGTTTGCCATCGGTGACCACTGCCCGGCCAGGCGCTGGCAAACTCAGGGTTTTTAGCGGGCGATCGGTCGATAGGTTCCAAAACTGAAGCGTGCAATCATCTCCTGTGCTGAGGAACCAAGTGCTATGGGGAGCAAACGCGATCGCTCGCACTGACCCTTGATGGCTCTGTAACAATTGGGTAGTGGGTTTGGGGGAGGCCAGGGATAGTTGAATCGTTGCTCCTTGGGCTAGGGCGATCGCCCGTCGATCGGGACTCCAAGCCAGAGCATTCACCGGCTGTGAGAGTGACCATCGCCGCTGAATTTTGGACTGTTGTAAATCCAGCAACTGTAGCCCGCAGGACTGCCCGCCCAATAATGCTGACCGACCGCAGGCACTAATCACAGCGTTCAAGTCAGATCCTTGCGGTGCGCGTACTTCCGAAGAGCACTGTTGCTCGGTGGCTGACCACCGCAAAGTTGATCGCCCCGCTTTCAAGTCCCAATGGCAAATCGTTCCTTGGGTATCAACACTCCACAATCCAAACCCGTCAGGTGCAAACCTCAAAGCGTTAATCCCAGCCCCGAAGTTTAACCACCGTTCATCCAGTGTTGCCCCCACCCGTTGCCGCCGACCATCCCAAATCCAAATCACACCATTGGCAGAACCGATCGCCCACAGATACCCATCCCGACTCGCCGCCAGCGCCGTTAGTTCTCCCTCAAATTGCCGTGATTGTGATCCATTTGCCGCAGCATCAAGGCCCTGTAGTTGCAGCCATCGATCATGGCCGATCGTTCCTAGCCGTAATCCCGAAGCTTCCAAGACCATGGCGATGACCGGGCCCTGATGGTTCAAGATTGGCCCGCGCACGGCGCTGAAGCGATCCACCATGGATTCGGGGGTGTTGGTGGCCGGTGGCGCAGGAGGGCGCGCACTAGACTTTTGGCGTGCCTTTCGATTCCGTTGCAGTTCCTGAATTTTTTGCCAATCTTGTCGAGCCAGATAATCAGACCCCTTGCGCCTAGCCACTTCATAGCGCAACTCATAGGCTGCTAAATAGTCCGGTTCTAGGAGAATTGCGTCGTTCAGATAGTTTTGGGCCGCCGTGTAGCTCCCTCGTGCCATGCAGTCGATCGCATAGCCATAAAAAATTTGAGCAGGCGATCGGGCAGGCCCAGGCCGGGATGAGACCCGAACACGATTAGCCCTAGCTGTTGTGCCTTGGGTTGTGGCGGGTGACGGCGGTTGTGAAGGCTGGTTGGTTACGGGTTGAGTGCCGATTTGGGTCAGGTGTTCCTTGATTTGCCGATAAGCCGCATTAATTTGCTTGAGTTTTGCTTCTGCGATCTTGCATAGCTCCGGATCCTCAGTAAATCGATCGGGATGCCAAACTTTGGCTAATTGGCGATAGGCTAACTTGACTGCTTCGATTGATGCATCAGCCTGAACTTCTAGTAATTGATAGCACTGAGTCAGAGTCAGTTGAGACACGCAGCGACCACCTCATCTGGTGTTGATGATCGTAAGGCGATTATCAATCAACTTCAAGTATTCAAGGAGCTTTCATCAACTGATCTGAATGCCTGATCTGATCAGCTAATAGAAGTTCAGTAAAAATACGGTACTAATCAATCAAATTCGATTGATTTTTGATCAAATCAGTCATTAAGATTATTCATAAATTGTTATCCAGCTATGGTTGAACTGATTTTTAATCTGGCATGAATGAATTGCCACTCAATTATGGTTGATCTGATTTTTAATCTGGATCGTGCTTCTTCTCGAACTACCCTCTAAAGTCGTTGCCTTTGAACTTAATTTGAAAAACTCTCTGGCTTATAAAAGCTTGAATAATTCACCAGAGAATATGTAGTTAAAAGGCAACAACTTTTGGGATTTGGGTACTGGCGCTAATGACTTGAGTTCATCAAGCGTTGGCGAAATTGAAAACGGGCACTTGCAAAATTTGCAACGAACTTGGGTTGAAACGGTAAGCGTGGGTTAGCCATCCGCAAAGCCGGAAGCAGCGTGATGATTGGTAGAACCTAGTGCAATCATCGGTAGCCAAACGGTGAATAGGCTGCCTTGCTGTAATTCGCTATCGAGTTCAATTTTGCCGTGATGCAATTGAACGCACTGGGCAATGATGGCTAAACCCAATCCAGTGCCGGGAATGTCAGCAACGTTGGATCCTCTGGTAAATTGTTGAAAAATCCGTTCCTGATCGGTGCTACAAATGCCGATGCCGTGGTCGCGAACCTGTAGGAGTAGGAAGTTACTTTGTTGCGATAGAAAAACCTCGATTGTGCCGCCATTTGGTGAATATTTGACGGCATTGTCCAAGAGGTTGTTGGTAATCAGCCGAAATAGGCGAGCATCGGCCCAAATTTGAGAATGATCTAGGCGATCGTGGATCGTGATGTGACACAGGGCGGGTGCAATTTGTTGGCAACGATCGACCACTTCCCTCAGCAAGGCAGAGACATCTAACCAGGCAGGTTCAAACCGCAATCGACCGGAATCAGCCTCAATTAAGACCGTGAGATCGTTAAATTCCGAAAGGGTTTTTTCCGCTAAACAACCGATCCGCTTCAGGTAGGCTCGCTGTTGTTCGGCGGGCCAATGATCCCAAAACCGATCCATGAGTTGGGCATAGGATTGGATGGCTCCGATCGCGCTGCGGGAGTCATGGAGGGCGATCGCAGCCAGTTGGTTGCGATCGATCAATTGCTGTTCCAACGACACCTGACAGCGCCGGGCTTCGCGATCGGCCAAGCATCGGCTGCTCACCGCATCGAGCATGGCCCGCCCTTGCTCGGGAGTCCAAGGCAACCCCACCACGCCCCAGATGCCGCCATGGGTGAGGGCTGAAACCAATGGCGCGATTGAGGAGGGCAGGGGACGCATCACCACCACCAAAGAGGGCAGCCCCGATTGGCGATATAGCCAATCCACTAGTGCCAGCATTGGCTTCACCGTTTCCGGCATCACCAACAGCACCAACAGTTCCACCTTAGCCAGCTCACGCAGGGGTGGATCCGTTTGGGATCGCAATTGGGCTAAAGAGTCGATCGTCCAGTGATCAAACAACACATGGCCAGACTCCTGAATCAGAGATTCCCAAATCAGGCGTTCTGAAGTCTCATTGCCTCCAACCAGCGCCACAATCAGAGACTGTGACTCGGAAGGAACCGATTCGTGGTTGGAGCCGGAAGCTGTGGGTGGGCGATTGGGCACACTGGCCGAATTGGAAAAATTCATGAACACATGCTTAAACCTCGTCGGCGGCGATCGATGGCTGGCGATGCAACCCCATCCCCCTAAACATCGAAACTTCGCTTCCGTAAATGCCAGATTTTAATTATCAACTTGCTGGTGGGATTCAGACCAGTTGAAGCGCTGCAAAACAGTCGTGAAAATCCCGATCGCAGCGCTGGCAGAAACTACCGCACCATTAGACAAAATGACCAATCCGGCTCTGTTTACTTTGCACGAAGTTGGTTTGGATAGGTCGCAATTTTTCCGTTTTGATCGCCGGCCGGTGATGTCGATCAAAACTGAAAAGTTGATGCTTGTTGCCCCTAAATTTCAATCGTACCGCCCTTAGCTCCCGTGTCACCAGTGGATTGAGCGACAGAAAGGCTAAAAATGTTCCTGAATGCCAAGATCCACCGCTGAGGCTGAATTTCAGGCTGAAATTCTGGAGTGGGTTGCTGGAATTGATGGAAATTGACTGGGTATGGACTGGATCGGGACTGGATCTGAATCTGGCACAACGGGCCCAAGACTAAAGCCGGCCCCCATTTCAGGGGCCGACGCAGCCGCCAGCGATTCCAGTTTGTCTTTAAAGGGCTGGGGTTTGCCAAAGTTGCGTTACGTCGTATCCCAACTCCCCTAACATGCGACGCAAGAGGGGCAAGCTGAGGCCAATCACATTCATGTGGCAGCCTTCGATTTTCTCCACAAACAGGCCGCCGCGACCTTCGAGGGCAAAACACCCGGCGCATTGCATGGGTTCGCCCGTGGCGATGTAGGCCGCAATTTCGGCATCGGTGGGGGTTGCGAAATGAACACGGGTGGTGGCGGACTGGATCAACTCCCGATCGCTCGCCAAATCAATCAGCACATGGCCCGTGTACAGATCACCAATTTTCCCCCGCATCTGTTGCCAGCGCTCCATGGCCTCGGCGGGTGAGTCGGGTTTGCCATAGACTTCCCCATTCACCAACAGCACGGAATCGCAACCCAAAACCACGATCGAGCTACCCAGTTCATGGGATCCCAATAGGGACTGCCGCAGGGCCGGTTCCTGCCGCAGCCGATTGACAATCACCCGTGCCTTGCCCTGGGCCAGCACTTGCACCAGTTGTCCTGGATCAAAGACGGTGACGGAATCTTCATCGAAATCGCTGGGACAGACGATCGGGGGAATGCCTGCCATCTGGAGGAGTTTGCGGCGAGCAGGAGAGGCGGAAGCTAACACCAGTTGCAAGGGGTTAGGCATAGTCTTGGTCAGTTAGTAATCGACAGGTTAGGAGATGGGGTTGACGGGGGTGAATCGGGGGTGAATCCACGGATAAGGAAGCGGCGGAAGTTCGGGTGAAAGGGTGGCGGTTGGCCTTGGTCAGGATTGCCCAGACCCTACCAAGGAAACAGGGCAACAGCCTTGCCATTGCCCTGTCTGAATGATTGACGCGGTAGCGATCGATCGCTATCCAGCGCTATCCAGTTGACTGCCATTGAGGTTCGATCGCCACTTCGCCACCGATATCGATCACCTGAGTGCGGCCGATCGCCCGTTGGTTGTCGCTGTCGCCCCGGCTGAGGCCAAGTTGCCTAGTCTACGGAGAACGATCGAACAACCGTTTCAAACATGTCTTTCACCTTGTCCCAACGCCCTTCGGAGGCGGAAATGTTCAAGGTGTAGAGCTGGCCACGGCTAACGGCAACGCTGGCCAGGTTGTGGCGCTCTTGGTTAGGCAGCTTCACGGCATATTCCAGCAAGTAATAGGTTTTGCCGTTGGCTTCTCGGGCCTCGGCGTTCACCAGTTCGGCGGTGCGTCCGGAGCCGGGCGGGGCGATCGCACTCTTAGAAAGGCGATAACCCACTTCGCTGGGAGTTCCCAAATCGGGCAGGGCTTTGCCGCTGGGAACGGGGTTGATCACAACGCTGACGTTTTCGGTTTCTTGAATCAGGTCATGGAAGACCACATCGGGCCCGCCGGCCACTTTGACGGCCACCCACCCGATCGGGTACAGGAATCGATAGCCTTTGGTGGCATCAATGTAGGCCTTCAAGCCGCTGGCCGGAGCGGCGCAGGCTTGCAGCGCCACCACAACCGTCAGCAACAACGCGATCGCGAGGCGTTTCCAAGTGGAGCGGTTCAGGGACGAAAATTGCATGGGTTTCGAGTTCGATCGGGCGTTGCAAAACGGAGCATGAAGGACTGCTGCGTCCTCAATCACGAGGGATGACACGCAGGATTAGATTACACGCGGGATTAGTTGTTAATGATTGACAGCATCGTTATGATCGCGACAATCACAACGACCCGCATCACTGACCCGCATCACTAATAATTTCAGATGCCGCCTAGCGGGTTGGCTAGCGAGCAATCCAACGCGATTTCATCTTAAACCGCCCCGGCCCCGGCCGATCCAGACCCAGCTCGGGAACCGGCGAATCCGGATCACGCCGCCCATTCTTCCAGATTTCTTTTGATCCCCATTCGGAGACCCGCTCGATCGCCAATATGGCTCGCAAGGGCGTGATCACAGGGCGGCCCCAAGGCTTTGCCGATCGGGTCTATCTCCCACTAGACAACACCTTGGCCATTTTGGGCGATCAATCCCCGTCCATTCCCCTTGGCCTCTGTTGCTGTTTGTGAACCAAGCGGCTAACCTGACAGCTAAGAATTCTGAAAAAATTGTTCCTCAGGAACAGTTCAGTATCATCGTCAGCACTGAGACTAAGCTAATCCTTCGGTGTCGCTGACTCGTTAGATGACGGTTGGGTCACGCATCTCCCCGTTCTTTTTGAACCTTCCTCAACACTGCCTCCGATGAAGATCCTGAAAGTCCAGACGCTCCGCGGCCCCAATTATTGGAGCATTCGCCGCCATAAGCTTGTCGTTTTGCGTTTGGATTTGGCGGACTTGGCTGATCGCCCCTCCAACGAGATTCCGGGGTTCTACGAAGGACTGGTGGAAGCCCTGCCCAGCTTAATGGAGCATCACTGCTCGCGGGGCAAGCGGGGTGGTTTTCTGGAGCGGGTGCGCGAAGGCACGATGATGGGGCACATCGTGGAGCATGTGGCCCTGGAACTTCAGGAATTGACGCAGATGCCCGTGGGGTTTGGGCGCACGCGCGAAACCTCAGAGCCAGGGGTTTATTTGGTGGCGATCGAGTATGAAAACGAGCGGGCTGGGCGGTATGCGGCCCGAGCGGCCGTGCGTCTGTGCCGCAGCATTGTGGACTCGGGCAGCTATCCCCGGGCCGAGCTGGAGCAAGACTTGCAGGATCTGGAGGAAATTCGGGCAGAGGAAGCCCTTGGCCCCAGCACGGAATCCCTGGTGCGCGAGGCAGAGCGCCGGGGAATTCCTTGGCGGCAGTTGGCGGCACGCTCCCTGATTCAGTTGGGGTATGGGGTTCGCCAAAAGCGGGTGCAAGCGACCCTGAGCGATCGCACGGGAATTTTGGCGGTGGAGTTGGCCTGCGACAAGGACGGCACCAAGCGGGTTTTGGCCGATGCGGGCGTGCCGGTTCCTCGGGGGACAACGGTTCGATACCTAGACGAGCTACAGGATGCGATCGAGGAGGTCGGTGGCTACCCGATCGCGATCAAGCCCTTGGACGGCAACCATGGCCGAGGGATCACCCTGGACATTGAATCTTGGGAAGCGGCAGAAGAAGCCTACGAAATGGCCATGGCCGATTCCAAGTCCCAGACGATTTTGGTGGAGCGGTTTTATAAGGGGAATGACCACCGGGTGTTGGTGGTCAATGGTCAGGTGGTGGCCGTGGCGGAGCGCGTACCGGCTCGGGTGATTGGAGATGGGCGATCGACCATTCAGGCGTTGATTGACGAAACCAATCGCGATCCGCGTCGGGGCAGTGGCCACGATAATGTGCTCACCAAAATCACGATTGATCGCCCCTTGGAGCAAATGCTGGAGCGGCAAAGCCTGACCCTCGATACTGTGCTCGATCGGGGCGAAATTTGCTATTTGCGAGGCACGGCGAACCTGAGTACCGGCGGCATTGCCATCGATCGCACCGATGAAATTCACCCGGAAAACATCTGGTTAGCCCAACGAGTGGTCAAGATCATTGGCCTGGACATTGCCGGGATCGATATTGTTACGCCCGATATTTCCCGCCCCCTGCGCGAAAACGGGGGTGTGGTGATTGAAGTGAACGCTGCGCCGGGCTTCCGGATGCATGTGCAGCCCAGTGAAGGCATTCCCCGCAACGTGGCGGAACCGGTGCTGGATATGCTGTTTCCGCCCGGGTCGCCGGCCCATGTGCCGATCGTGTCGGTGACCGGTACCAACGGCAAAACCACCACCACTCGCCTGATTGCCCATATCTATCGCCAAACGGGACAAGTGGTGGGCTACACGACCACCGATGGCACTTACATCGGTGAATACATGGTGGAACCCGGGGACAACACCGGCCCCCAAAGTGCCAACCTGATCCTGCAAGATCCAACCGTGGAAGTGGCCATTCTGGAAACGGCTCGGGGAGGTATTTTGCGATCGGGCTTGGCGTTCGATCGCTGCGATGTGGGCGTGGTGTTGAATGTGGCCGCTGACCACCTGGGTCTGGGGGACATCGACACGATCGAGCAAATGGCCCGCGTGAAAGCGGTGGTGGCGGAAGCCGCGGCCCCCGATGGCTATGCGGTGCTCAATGCGGATGATCCCCTGGTGGCGGCCATGGCGGAGCATGTGTTGGCCCAAGTCACCTATTTCTCCATGAACCCGGAGAACCCGATCGTGCGGGAACATGCCCGACAGGGAGGCTTGGCCGCTGTTTATGAAAACGGCTACCTGTCGATTCTCAAAGGTGATTGGACCCTGCGGATCGATCGAGCCGAAAACATTCCCCTCACCCTGGGCGGAAAGGCCGCTTTCCAAATTGCCAATGCCCTGGCCGCCAGTTTGGCCGCCTTTGCCCAAGGGGTGCGCATTGAAGCAATTCGTCAGGCCCTGATGACCTTCACGTCCAGTGCCAAGCAGACCCCGGGGCGAATGAATCTGTTTGATTTGGGTCGCTACCACGCCCTAGTGGACTACGCTCACAATCCCGCTGGCTATGAAGCGGTGGGCGTGTTTGTCCAAAACTGGCCCGGCACCAAGGTGGGTGTGGTCGGTGGCCCGGGCGATCGCCGTGATGAGGACTTCCAATTGCTGGGCAAGCTGGCGGCCCAAATGTTCGATGAAATTCTGATCAAGGAAGATGACGACAATCGCGGTCGGGCCCGGGGCAGCGCCGCTCGCCAAATCGAAGCGGGCATCACTGCCGCTCGCCAAGAAGGGATCGCGCGGGTTCGCCGGTTTGAAACCATCCTGGATGAAACCACGGCAGTGAATACAGCCCTCGATCGGGCGGTGGATGGCGGGTTAGTGGTGGTTTTCCCGGAAAGTGTCAGCCGTGCCATTGACCTGATTGAGGCCCGCGGCCCTCGGGAGACCACGAAAACAACGCCCACCCCCAAAACCCCGATCGCCGATCCCGCTAGTAACCGCACCAGCCAGCACAGTGAGGTGAAATCGGTCTAGGCTAATAGCGGTCTAACTAAATCCTACCTTTCCGCGAGCTGAGCCAATGATGTCGCCAAGCTTGTTTGCCCCGGCCCTGCCGCCGATCGAAACCGTCCGTACTGGGCCGTTAATTCGGCGGTTAGACTGTGGTGCACTCGCGATTGTGGAGCAGATGCCCGTTGAGGCGGTCAATCTCAGTTTGTGGGTCAATGCTGGTTCAGCGATCGAACCTGAACCCATTAATGGCATGGCCCACTTTTTGGAGCACATGGTGTTTAAAGGGAGCGATCGGCTCGCCCTCGGGGAATTTGAGCAGCGGATTGAAGCTTGCGGAGCGGTCACCAACGCCGCCACCAGCCAAGACTACACCCAGTTTTATTTGACCGCCGCTCCCCAGGATTTTGCGGCCCTGGCTCCTTTGCAATTTGACGTGGCATTGCGGCCCCAGTTGCCGGCCGCGGAATTTGACCGGGAGCGCCATGTGGTGCTCGAAGAAATTCGCCGCAGCCAAGACAATCCCCGCCGTCGCACCTTCCAAGCGGTGATGAACCTGGCCTTTGAGACCTTGCCCTATAACCGGCCGGTGTTGGGCCCCACGGAAGTGATTGCCCACTTGGATGTGCAACAGATGCGGGACTTCCATGATCGCCACTATCGCCCGCAGTCGGTGACGGCCGTGGCGGTGGGTAATTTGCCGCCGGAGCAGTTATTCGAGATTTTGGAAACCGGCTTCAACGAGGCCTGGCGCGATCGGGACTGGTCGGGTTTGCCGGTGGCCACGCCATCGTTGATCCCAGAGTTGCCGTTCGATCGCATTGAACGCCGGGAAATCATTGACCCATCATTGCAACAGGCCCGCCTGATCATGCTCTGGCGCGCTCCGGGGCTACAGGACTTGCGGGAAACCTATCCGCTGGATGTGTTGGCGGCGGTGTTGGGCCATGGCCGCACCTCGCGCCTGGTGCGGGACTTGCGGGAAGAGCGGCGATTGGTGTCCAAGGTTTCGGCCACCAATTTGACCTACCGTGCTCAAGGAACGTTTTATTTGGCCGCCCATTGTGAGCCGGAGCATTTGCCAGAGCTGGAAGCCCGCTTGCAGGATCACATGGCGCGTATTGGTTCGGAACCGGTGAGCATGGCGGAGGTCGATCGGGTGCGGGCGCGGGTGGCTAATGGGTTTGTGTTTGGCAATGAAACCCCCGCGAATCGATCGAACCTCTATGGCTACTACCAAACCTTGGTGGGCAATGTGGACGCGGCCCTGCGATATCCCGATGCTGTCCGTTGCCTGACCCCAGAAGATTTGCAGCGGGCCGCCCAGCAATATTTGAATCCCCAGGCCTATGGGTTGGTGATTCTGCGCCCCGCTGCTGCTCAGGGTTAGGGCTAAGGATTAACAAGGATTGGGCGATCGCTGCGGATGGCCCCCTCAATCGCATTGGATTCCGGGGCTGCCTCAATGGCTGAGTTACCCGATCGCCTCCTGACCAAAATTCAGGGGGAGATCTTGAATTCGGCCCGGGCCCACCGCCTGGATGGCCTCCTTGAGATCCACGTTGCCGGTGTAGAGGGCGCGACCGACAATCGCCCCCGTGACTCCCACCGGCTCCAGGGCCAGCAGCCCCAATAAATCGGTGACGGAACTGATGCCCCCGGAGGCAATCACGGGAATGGAAATCCCTTCCGCCAGCTCGCGCAGGGCTTCCTTGTTGGGGCCTGCCAAAGTGCCATCCCGGTGAATATCCGTGTAAACAATGGCCGCCGCGCCCCAGTCCTGAACGCGCTGGGCCAATTCCACCGCTCGCACTTCGGAGGTTTCCAGCCAACCCCGGGTTGCAACCCAGCCATTGCGGGCATCAATGCCAATTACGATCCGCCCGGGAAATTCCGCGCACCAGGCGGCCACTTCGTCCGGCTGCTCCACGGCCACGGTTCCCACAATCGCTCTGGTGATCCCCAGTTCAAACAGGCGGGCCGCGCGATCGCGGGTTCGGATGCCGCCTCCCACTTGAATTTGAATCGGGCGATCGCCCAGTTGTTGGGTAATAGCCGCGATCGCCTGGAGATTCACGGGTTCTCCCGTTTTGGCCCCATCCAAGTCAACCAGGTGCAACCAACTGGCCCCCGCCGTCATCCACCGCTGGGCAACCATCACCGGATCATCACCAAAGGTTTCCGCGCGATCGTAGTCACCTTGAAAGAGCCGGACACAACGTCCACCCAACAGATCGATCGCCGGAAAAATATCCATGGCTAATCCTCATCCTTCAGAAAATACAAAATCGAAAATCCCAACCAATCTACCTGAAGGCTGTAATTCGCAACATAGGGCATTAGCCAGGTTTTGGATGGCCCCCTGCATCGAAATGGGTTAATCAACAGTTTCAGGTCGTCTTCAGGTCGTCGAGATCGCCCCCAATTACGCTTAATCGCGCTCGATCACACCCAATGGCAATTCCGAATGGTAATTCCGAAAAGCCAGCGAAAACAAACGATCGACCGTGAATGCCCCCGTTGGGTTTCTCGGTCGATCGTCCGTCACCCTTGAGTTTTAGGACAATGCTGAGGAATTTTGTTCTTGCAGGAGCAATGGCCAGAAGCCACCTTCCGAACGAACTCGCTCCCTCCACCATCCATCAGTGAATCTCAGCCCCAGTCAGCTAGCTCCGCAGGCGCATCCTTGAATCATGGATATTAGTCATTGATAAACATGCTGCTAACTGACGTGTCTTCGTGGATGCGCCAAATGGTTTCGCCCAGCACATTCGCCACCGACAAAACCGTGAGCTGGTCAAAATGGTGGTGATCCATCATCGGAATCGTGTTGGTGACAATCACCTCTTCAAATAACCCACTGGACAAGCGCTCGATCGCCGGAGGAGACAACACCGCATGGGTGGCACAGGCATAAACCTGGCGTGCCCCTTCCCGACGCAGCATCCGGGCCCCTTCCGTGAGCGTGCCGCCTGTGTCGATGATGTCATCCACCAAAACGGCCGTTTTGCCCTTCACGTCACCAATGACGTTCAGCACTTCCGCCACATTGTGCATTTGGCGGCGCTTGTCAATGATCGCCAGGGGCGCATCGTTCAGGCGCTTAGCAAAGGCCCGGGCCCGCGCCACCCCGCCCACATCGGGCGACACCACGACAATATCCGACAGGTTCTTGCTTTCGAGGTAGTCGATCAGGACTGGCGCACCAAAAACATGATCGAGCGGAATATCGAAATAGCCTTGGATTTGCGCTGAATGCAAGTCCATGGCCAACACCCGATCGGCTCCGGATTTCACAACCAGATTCGCCACCAGTTTGGCCGTAATCGATTCCCGGCCGGCCGTCTTGCGATCGGCCCTGGCATAGCCGTAGTAGGGAATCACAGCGGTGACTTGGCGCGCCGAAGCCCGGCGGCAAGCATCCACCATGATCAACAATTCCATTAGATGATCATTCACAGGGCGACAAACCGGTTGGATCAGATAAACATCACAACCCCGGATTGACTCCTGAATTTGAACATAAAGCTCACCGTCGGCGAACCGTTTGCGAACCATTGGTCCCAACGGTAACCCCAGGTATGCAGCAACTTCTTCGGCCAAGGCGACATTTGCCGATCCTGAGAAGATGCGAAGTCGGCTCTTTTCCGTCACTTCGCGATGCGAAGTCGGCAGCGGAGAAGTCGCAGAGCAAATCACGGCAGACCCTCGAAGCGCGTTCATGGCAATCTTAGCATTTCCTTCCAATTTTCTTTGGATTTGCGTCCGTCACTAATTCACTAACAATTGCTGCAATTGACTAGCAAATGCAGTAATCAGGAAACTTCCTGCTTCATTGCGGCGAAGTCGGCTTCTTCCGCTCCACAGACTGACACGACCGGACTGGCCGCCTTTTTCAAATTGATTGCGGCATTTAAGTCGCGATCAATTTGCAATCCACAGTGGTCACAATTAAACACCCGCTCTGACAGCGATAGGGTCTCTTTTTTCTTGCCGCAACGGGAACAAGTCTTGCTAGATGGAAACCAGCGATCCACGATCACCAGTTCAGAGCCATACAACTTTGTCTTGTAATCCAGTTGCCGCCGAAACTCGTAGAACCCCATATCCTGAATCGCCTTGGCTAGCTTGTGATTCGCCATCATTCCGGACACATTCAGATCCTCAATGACCACCACGCCGTGGTTCTTGGCGAGGTAGGTCGTGAGTTTGTGGATGGTGTCTTTACGGATATTGGCGATTTGCTGATGCAACCGGGCGATCCTCAATTGAGCCTTTTTCCAATTGGCAGACCCGCGTTGCTTGTGACGATTTAGCCATTGCAACCGAGAGAGCCGGGACTCCAGTTGTCTGTAGGCTTTAGCGCCTTCAAACACTTCTCCAGTGCTGAGCGTTGCTAGGGACTTGACACCCAAATCAACACCAACAATTTCAACCGCTTTAGGTGTGATGACGGGTTCGATCTCAATCCGAAACGAGATGAACCAATCATTCGCTCGGCGGCTGATTGTGACTGATTTAGGTTGAACATTTTGAGGTAATGCTTCATAGGTCTTCAGGATGCCAATCTTAGGAACCTGAATTTTATTCAGTCCCTTGATATGAATAGCTCCATCCAGTTCAAAGGAGTCATGGCGACCCTTTTTCTTGAATTTAGGAGCGCCTGAAGTCTTTTTGAAGCATCGATCCCAAGCCACCCGTAAATGACGTAAAGCATTTTGGGGTGCGCTTTTGGAGACTTCGTAGTACCAAGGGTGTTCAGACTTCACCAAGGCTACCAACCACTTATGCAAATCAATGGCCGATGGGAATTTAATTTTTTCGTCAGTATTTGATCGGTTGTGATCAAGGATGTCTCTAGTCAGTCCCAATCCCCAATTCCAAGCATGACGTGCAACACCGGCATGGCGAGCTAATGCGGTGCGTTGTTGGTTGTTGAGCTTGAGTTGAGTTTTGAATCCGAGTAGCATCTGTTCATTGTATGACAGCCTCTAGAATGGATTCACATTTTTCAGAGAATTTGAGCAGATGACAGAAAATCAATCACTGTTGATTAACCTTTGCACGATCGGGCGGCAATTGTGACAGAAAACGGGGGCAGTTTAACGAGTTCAATGGGGCGATCGACCATCCCCTAGCCCGATCGGCTAGGATGAGTCCCGAGGGTTGCCCAAACGGGCAATTTAACACCCAGCCCAACCCCAAACAGGGGCAAAACCCTGACTGGTGGTGCGGGCCACCGCGAGTTCTGGCCAGTTCCCGAGTCGATCGCAACGGGACAAGCCCAGGCTGCATCTGGCGGCAGATGCGGCTCAACTTGCTACCCCCAAGGAAGCGGCTAGGGACTCAGCGGAATCGCTAGCCAATGGAGATCCAACCCAATGGATCTTCAACCAACAACCGCCGCCCAGTTTCTTGGGCGGTTGTGCCGGGCGATTGATTGATCGCAGACCTGGGATAATCAGGGGAAATGGGGGTTGGGTGACAACAATGCCGCTAATCGCCCCAAGCCTGATCGGTTCATTCAGCCCTATAAATTGGTTTTAGCGCCGGTTGCGTCTGAACAATCAAAATCACCCGACTCCTTTAATGGTTCGATCAAACAATTGATCAGTCCAATGGGGCGATGCAAGTCACGGAGTAAATTGGTTTTTTCTGAATTTCGCCTGAGTTTCGCCTGAGTTTTTGCTCGATCATCGCCTGACTATTGCCTGACTGAATTGCCATTTCAACTGTTCTTCGATCGCCCCGAGTCCCATGCAACCGTCCCTGCCCCCCGGAACTGTTCTCCAAAATCGCTATCGCCTTGTGGAAGTGTTGGGACAGGGTGGCTTTGGGCGCACCTACCTGGCGGAGGATTTGGGGCGATTTGGCGAGCGCTGTGCCCTCAAGGAATTCACGCCGCCCGTGGGCGATGCCTACGCCCTCGAAAAATCCAATGAACTGTTCCGGCGCGAGGCAGCGGTTCTTTACCAAATCAATCACCCACAAATTCCCAAGTTTCAGGCCACCTTTGAGGCGGAGGGTCGCCTATTTTTGGTGCAGGACTACGTGCAGGGCAATACCTATCGATCGCTTCTAGATAGCCGCCTGCACCATGGCCAGCTCTTTGCGGAAGGGGAAGTGTTCTACCTCTTGCAACAGTTGCTCCCCGTGTTGAGCTACCTGCACAATTTGGGGATCATTCACCGGGATATCTCGCCGGAAAACATTATTCTGCGGGAGCACGATCGACTGCCCGTGTTGATTGACTTTGGGGCCATCAAAGAAATGGCCACCCGCTTTCAACAACCGGGAGCCACGGCCGTGCAGGCCACCACCGTTGGTAAGAGCGGCTATGCCCCCAGCGAACAAATTCAAACCGGCCGCGCTTACCCCAGCAGCGATCTCTATGCCTTGGCCGCCACGGTGTTGGTGTTGCTGACGGGGCGAGAACCCCAGGATTTGCTAGACGATCGCACCCTTACCTGGCATTGGGATCAGTATGTGCCCCTCACGCCGGCCTTGGGAGATCTGCTACGACGGATGTTGGCCTATCAACCGACGGAGCGCTATCCCTCTGCCTCCTTGGTGCTTCAGGCGTTGCAGGAGGTGACGTTGGATGCGACGGCCCGCCCCGTGGCCCAGCCGCCCTCCACTTCAACCCCAACTCCGGCAGCGCCGGCCCCAGCCGTTAATCCCACGGGAACTGTCCCTTCAACCATGGCGACGGTGGTGGTGGGTCGGGCTGCGCCGCCTCCGATCGCCCCCCGATCGCCCGCACCGGCCCCGGCTCCCGGCCCCGATTGGAGCGTGGAACCCCGAGGATCCTTGATGGATAACCCTTGGGCGGTGACGGTGTTAGGCGTGTTGTTGGTGGTGGGGACGGGAGTGGGTTCCTGGTCGCTGGTGAATCAATTCCTGAGCCGATCGCCCAACAACAGCAACCCCACACCAACCGCGACGGTTTCCGAAAGTCCGCCGCTGCCTAGCCCTTCCCCCACGCCATCCCCCACCCCGTCCCCTAGCCCGATCGCCTCGCCTGTGGTCTCCACCCAGCGGTTGAACCTTCAGCCCGCCGGGGATTTTGAAGATTCCCGCACCCTGGGTGAAAACGAAACCCTGATCTATCGTTTCCAGGCCGGCGCTGAGCAACCCCTCAGCATTTCCGTGGCAGGCAATAACGTGATTGCTAGTCTCCTGGCTCCCGATGGTGACCCGGCGGATCGATCGAGCCGGGATCTGCGCCAATGGGATGGCGTGATTGCCGTGGCTGGTGAATATGCCCTGCAAGTGCGCGTGGCCCCCGGTGCGCCCAGGGGAGACTACCGCCTGCGCTTACGGCTAGCGGCGGCTCCCGCTTCCCCCAGTCCGGAGCCAAGCCCCACGCCAACGCCCACCCCGACTCCGGAGCCAACTCCCAGCCCCAGCCCAGAACCAACCCGCCAACCCACCTCGCGCAACTTCCGAGGTGTGACTCAGCCCCAGGTTCCCCAAACCTTTGGTTTTGAAGCCCAGGCGGGTCAGCAAATTTCAATTAGTATTCCTTCCGGTTTGCGAGCCACGGTGTTTGGCCCCAATGGCCCGATTCCGGACATGGAAGGACTGGAAGGATCCGTCAGTTTGGAAGCGCCCGTGGGCGGCAACTACGGCATTGAAGTGTCTTCGGATTTGGAAATGCCCTTTGAGATTGCCGTGCGGGTTCGGTAGCAACCGTGATCAAACCCTTGGAGCGAGAAGCGGCAAGGCGATCAGCCTGAGTAGTGCTGAAGCCGATGGAAGCACGCTAAACCAACAGGAGAATGGGAATGAGTGAAAGACGACCGCAGCAACTGGCGATCGCGGGGAGCGATACGGAAGTGGGCAAAACGGTCTTTGTGCTGGCACTGGCGGCCTATTGGCAGCAGCATTGTCAAAAACAAGGGGCCTTGGGCCTGCTGAAACCGGTGCAGTCCGGGGAGGGCGATCGGGAAATTTATGGGGAATTATTTGCGGATTTGCATCAAAGCCCCGAATCCTTTAATCCCATTCGGCTACAGGCTCCCTTGGCTCCCCCGATCGCGGCGGAACGGGAAGGCAAAACGATCGACCTGGCCTTGGCCTGGCAAGCTCTGCAAACCCTCCAGAGCGATCGCTCCTTCATTTTGATTGAAGGGGCCGGAGGCTTGGGGTCGCCGGTCACTTGGGAGTTGACCTTTGCGGATGTGGTGGCCGCTTGGCGGTTGCCGTTGGTGTTGGTGGTGTCGGTCAAGTTGGGGGCGATCGCCCAAACGGTGGCGAATGTGGCCCTGGCTCGTCAATTCCAAATTCCGCTGCGGGGCATTGTGCTGAATGAAGTGACGGCCGTGAGCGCGGCCGATCGAGAAGCTTTAGCCCCCATCGGTCTGATTGAAAGCCTGACCCATGTGCCGGTGCTGGGCTATTTGCCCCATGTGGACAATTGGCGCGATCGCGCGGCTCTGGCCGCAGCGGCGGCACACCTGAACCTGGAGCCATTGGGTATCAGCCCCTATTGAAGTGGCTGATCAATCAGGCAGAAGTGGCGGCGCTGGCGATGTCTCTGGTGATCGGCAGTTTAATTTCAAAGGTTGTGCCGTGGTGGGGAATCGATCGACAGTCGATCGAGCCGTAGTGACGCTCCACAATAATTTGATAGGCGATCGCCATGCCTAATCCTGTGCCTTTGCCAACGGGCTTAGTGGTATAGAACGGGTCAAATAATTTGGCGCGGGTCACCTCATTCATACCAATACCGTTGTCAGTAATTTCAATTTTGATCCAAGACAAATTGAGGGTTTGGGTCGTGATCGTCAGGGTGGGTAATTCTTGGGCCGGGGGAGCTGTTTGCCAGCGTTCTTCGATCGCATCAATGGCATTGACCAACAGATTAATTAAAACCTGATCAATTTGCCCGATCGTGCAGTCAATGGCAGGTAAAGAGCCATTTTGACGAATGATATTGAGATCGGGTTTTAGCTCCTGAATCCGATGGCTCAAGATCATCAAAACCCGATCGATGGACTCGTGGAGGCTGGCCGGTTCCTTGGCTTCGGTGGTGACGTGGGAATAGATTCTGAGGGATTTCACAATTTCCCGAATTCGATTGGTTCCCACGCGCATGGAGGTAAGCAGCTTGGGAAAATCATCGGCAATGTAATCTAAATCAAGGGTCTCGGGATGGGCGATCGGGACGAAATGAGGGGTTTTGGAATATTGCTGGTTGTGGCGATCGATCCTCTCTTGATAAGCAATTACGGCTTCTAAAAGTTCCGTGGCATATTCCGAAGCGTGATGCAAATTGCCATGGACAAAGCTCACGGGATTATTAATTTCGTGGGCGATTCCGGCCACCAATTGCCCTAAGCTGGATAGTTTTTCGCTTTGGATGAGGTGTGCTTGGGCTTCTTGCAGTTCTTGAAGGGCCGTTTCTAAATCTTCAGTGCGATCTTGCAGGGCCAAGCGAGATTCCTGAAGCTGTTGGTTGCTGTAAATCACTTGGTTAAGGAGCGATTCTTGCACCACCACTCGCCGAATATTGTTGAAAAGATAGGCGGCAATGCTGGCGGTGAGGCTTAAGCCCACGAGAAAGGCCGCGATGCTGTTAGGAAACAGGAAGGGCGAAAAAATTTGATGGGGCAAAACGAGCAGGGACATTTCCCGATCGCCCACGTTAATGGATTGGGTGCAAATATCCCAAGGGCCTTTCCAAGGACAACGCAAGGCCTGCTGGGCCCCAACAGTCCAAGGGGCTGTGCTAGCGATCGGGAGGATGCGATCGAAGCTACTGGGATTGGCTAACTGGGATTGCAAATAATCCACCGGGCGATCGAACAGGAAAATATCCAAATCCAACACGCCCGTTTGTCCACGGGTGAGGTGGAGCGATCGGGTAATTTCCGTTTGGGTCACAAACCAACCCTGGTCGGTTCCCTGCACCGTCAGCAGCCGAGGATCCGGATTGGACACAATCATCGTCAAGGGCCGCTGAAAGGACTGGGCCCGCTTCAGCCAACTGTTGAGGGCTGGGGGGATGGTTGCTCGCTGACCGGGTTGCCGACCGCCAAGGGACTGAATGCCTTGTCCCAGTTGAAATTGAACATAGGGCCCCGTTTGGGGATCGGCCTGAATCCAAGCCGTATCGGCCGTGTTGGCCACATCGGACAGAAGGTTTTGGCTGATGGATTGAAATTCGGCGGCCGAGGCGGGGCGACGGCGATCGAACATCAAAGCCCCGGCGCGGGTGGTGCGGGTAATTTGTTCTAAATCATCACGGAGATTGTTGCCCAATTGTTGGGTTTGCTGTTGCAGTTGGGCGCGGGCTTGGGCCAAGTCCCGATCGGCCGCCCAGTTGGCCGCCCAGGCCGACAGACCCACTCCCACCAACAAGGCAATGGCAACGGGCCCGTAACGACGATAGGGAACAGGTGTTAGCGATGGGGCAGGGGGTGGGGGTGGCGCAGATCCCGGCCGATCGGTTCGACGAGCAGCGACAGGCATGATTAAGCAAGAGGGTGTCAAGGGAGTGGTTTTGAGGTGGGTGTTTTGAAACGGGAGATGAGCTGGGGTGACGGTCAACCATTCGGTGGCTTGTGTGGGCCGATGGCTCCAGCGATCAATTGGCTCCGAGGTGGAAGGGGCGGGGGCTTGACGGAGGTGAAACAGCCTCCAGAAACGCTCTGGCCAGCGCGTGGCACTTGACGGTAACTTCTTCACGATCAAAAACTTGCTGATTGGATCCATCCCGATAGGGAACGATCGCGGGTGGGGGTTAGTGGGGCCAACGGTCAAAAATTGGTGATGGGGCCATGGTTTGGGGGCAACGAATCAAGTCACCGCCCTGAGAGCCAGTGAGTGACCCGCTGGCGGCTGTAGCGATTGACACCCTGACCTTCATCCTAATTGAGAATAAGTTTTAATAAATAATTGACTTGATTACAATTTTCAAATTTCAGATGCTGAATTCATAAGCACAGCGTAATTCTGTGCGGAGTTTTAATCGCGTTTAATGGCAAGAAGCGCGATCCGCTGCCCGATCGCTTGCCAGGGCTGGCTCCTGTGGCTCAAGATGGGCCTAGTTTCGGTTCAATAACTGGCTTTATGGCTGGTTCGATGGCTGGTTCGATGGCTGGTGTGGATCAGCCTGATTTTGGTTGATCAGCTTTTTTAGATATTGCTCTCGTTATCAGCATTTGTGCCCTGCCCCTATGGCTGCCGGATTGGTTCACGATCGAATCACGATCAACACGGCCGGGATTTGGTTCTTGGTGGGATTGGGGGTGACGACGGATTTCGGGTTGGCGGCTGCGAGCGCGATCGGCTGTGTGGTGGGGGGCTATTGGCTCAGCCCAGACCTGGATATTCGATCGCACCCATTCCAACGTTGGGGCCCGCTGCGTATCATTTGGATTCCTTACCAAAAACTGATTCGCCACCGCTCCACCTGGTCTCACGGGCCGCTGATTGGCACGACCTTACGGGTGCTGTATTTGGTGATCGCCCTGGGGCTGGGATGGTTGCTGCTGTTGGGATTGGCGGCGATCGGGTTTTCCCTGTTGGGTGGGGCCGATCGCTATGCCAGCTTTGAGGCGGTCACCTTGGCCCAAACCCGGGCGATCGGTCAATGGCTGTGGGTTGATCAATTCCCGTTTTTGGTGGCGGGTTTTGTGGGGCTGGAGGTGGGGGCCCTGTCTCATATTGCAACGGATCATCTCAGCTCTTGGCAAAAGCGACGCGCCCGCCGGGCCAAGCGATCGACCAGCCAAGCCCGAGGTCGATCGCCCGGTACTCGCACCCCATCTCGCAAACCAGCTTGCACCCGTCGATCGCGCAGCGGCCCAACTCGCAACCCCCAATCTAAGCGGACTAAACGGACAACAAATCGGCCAACCTCATAGCCAGCGACGACGCAGAAAATCCAAAGCAGTGCAGGCGCTCACGTGGCGGATCCATTCCCGATCGCGCTGGATCCCGAGGCGCATTTCATGGGTGGTGACCCCATCGGGCCCGGCAATGCCCGCATAGACCAGGCCCACGGGCTTTGCCTCGCTGCCGCCGCCGGGCCCGGCCACCCCGGTGATGCTGATGGCCCAAGTGCTGCCGAGGCGATCTCGTGCCCCGATCGCCATTTCCTTGGCTGTTTCGTGGCTGACGGCTCCGAAGCGATCCAACGTTTCCGCCGAAACCCCCAACAGGGCTGTTTTGATTCGGTTGTCGTAGGCAATGATGCCGCCGAGGAAGTAGGCGGAGCTGCCGGCCACCGCCGTCAGCAACTGCCCCAAACCGCCACCGGTGCAGGACTCCGCCACCGCCAGGGTTTCGCCTCGGTCTTGGAGCGATCGACCCACCACGATCGGCAACGTATCCTGATCCAAGCCATAGCAATCGGGCCCCACCCGATCGCGAATTTGCGCCACCATCGGCTCAATTTTGGCCAGGGCTTCGGCCGCCGTTGCTCCACAGGCCGACACCCGCAACTTCACCGATCCTCGGTTGGCATAGGGAGCCACCGTTGGATCCGAACTGGCTAAATAGTCCGCCACCCGTTCCGCCAAGGCCGATTCGGAAATGCCCCAAAACTTCAGGGTTTGGGAGACGATCGTTTGGCGCGACCACCCATGATCTCGCAGATAAGGCACGGCCACTTCTGTCCACATGGTGCGCATTTCGCTGGGCACACCGGGAAAGGTCATCAACAACAACTCCGGAACCGGTTGCCAAATCATGCCCGGAGCCGTGCCCACTCGGTTGGTCAAAATGGCCGCGCCAGCCGGCAGCAGAGCCTGCTTGCGATTGCTGGGAACCATGGTGCGGCCGCGCTGGGCAAATTTTTGTTCAATGTCGGCAATGACGGCCGGATGTTCCACCAGGGGCACATCGAAGAACTGGGCGATCGTTTCGGTGGTTAGGTCATCGGGCGTGGGGCCCAGGCCACCCGTAAACAGCAAAATGCGCGATCGTTGGCAAGCGGTGGCGATCGCCCGTTGCAGGCGCTGGGGATTGTCGCCAACCACCGTTTGGTAATAGTGGGGAATGCCCAATGCCGCCAGTTGTTGGGCCAAAAACTGAGCATTACCATTAAGAATGTCGCCAAGCAACAGCTCAGTGCCGACACAAATAATTTCAGCGCTGGGGGTCATTGTGCCAAGCTCCGCACAGGATCAAACCAGGATCGAACGAGGATCACCGAACCATTCAACCATCAAGGCGACACTGAGTCAGTCCCAACTGATCAGACCTAATTGATTAGGCCCATCCGTCAATCATCATCTCGAACTTTGCCCTTAACAGATCGTGGGACAAGGGGCAAAACAAGGGATGGAACAAGTGCTGGGCCAAGGGGTAGGACAAGGGGTTTAAACCCCTTGCCTGATCATGATTGGAGCAAGACGGTCAAATGCTCTGGCCCTTGGCTTTGCTCTCAAACTTTCGCCTTAATTGATTGCGAACGAATCGCGTGAATGATTAATTCTCAGTCTAAGCTTGATTAGCCCTCGATCAACAGGGGCAAATCGGTTCCATTGTAGCGCTGAAATTTTCAGGTTCCAAGCCATTTAAAGCCGATGTTCTCTCGGTTTTTTCGCGATTTCATCTTAAATGAGAAATTGAAATGAGAAATTGAGAACCACTCGATCAATCTTGGCCAATTTGACCCAAAAATGGAGTGGCGATCGACTGGGTTTGCTTGGGACTTGCGATCATCAATTATTGCGATCATTCATTGCGATCATTGGGATTTTCTCTAAATAATTACCCCTGCCTTAGGAGGAGAGCTATGGCGACATCGAAAGAATTCACGAGTTTTGATGCCATGATTCAGGAAGCTGAAAAACCCGTTCTTGTGGACTTTTATGCCACTTGGTGCGGCCCTTGCCAACTGTTGTCGCCAGTGTTGGAGGAGGTGAGCGTGCGGCTGCATGATCACCTGCAAGTGGTGAAGATTGATGCCGATCGCTACCCGGATTTGGCAACTCAACACCAGGTGACAGCCTTGCCGACGCTGATTTTGTTCAAGGATGGCCAGGCGATTGATCGAATCGAAGGGTTTATGAAGGCGGATCAGCTCATTGCCCACTTAGAGCGCAAACTTTAGGGCGAAAACTTTAGGGCGCAAACTGAGCTAGAGGGGCCCATAACCAAAAGGGCAATCATCAGGGCCAATAACGATTTCGGGATGGGCTGCAATCAATGGATCTCGTGTTGTGCCACATGACGGTGGATTTTGATGCCCTGGGGGCGGCCGTGGGCTGGGCCTGCCTGCACCCGGGGGCCAAAATTGTGCTGGCGGGTGGCGTGCATCCGGGAGTGCAGGCGTTTTTGGCGCTCCATCGTGATGAGTATCCTTTGATTGAGCGGCGATCGGTGGATCCGAAGCGGATTCGATCGCTCGTGGTGGTGGATACCCAACAGCGCGATCGACTGGGGAAGTTGGCGGAATGGCTGGACTTGCCCCAGCTAAACTCGATCGCCCTCTATGACCATCATTTGGGTGCGGTGGGAGATATTCCCGCCACCCAACAACAAATCGAAGCGGTGGGGGCCACCACCACCCTGATGGTGGAGCAATTGCAACGGGCTGGCGACTTGCAGCGGCCCCTCACACCGGCTGAGGCAACGGTGATGGCCTTGGGGATCCATGTGGATTCCGGATCTTTGACCTATGAAACCGCAACGGCGCGGGATGCGGCGGCCCTGGCTTGGTTAATGGCCCAAGGAGCCAGCGTCAGCGCCATTGCCACCTATTTGGATCCGAGTTTGTCGCCCCTGTTGCAACGGCTGTTGGCCGAAGCGATCGACCAGGTGCATGGCCACCCGGAACAAACCCAAGTGGTGGCCGGGGCCCGCCTAACCTGGGTGTTGCTGACGGCGGATCAATACGTGCCCGGTCTTTCAACGGTGGCTTCGCGGTTGGTGGATACGATCGGGGCCGATAGTTTGCTGTTGGGCACGCTCTACAGCACCCGAGAGGGGTCTCGTGGCCAGCGGCTGTCTCTGGTGGGGCGATCGCGGTTGGTGGGCCCGGACTGGGGAGCATTGTTGGCTCCTTGGGGGGGTGGCCATGCCCAAGCGGCGGCGGGTACGGTGCATTGGGATTCAGAGCCAGCGGAGCCGATCGAACCGGCGACGACCTTGTTGAAATCACTGATGGCGGCCTTTGCGGCTCAGTTGCCCCATCCCCCGATCGCGCGGGATTTGATGTCGTCACCCGTGCGGACGATTTTGCCGGAAACCTCGATCGACGAAGCCCAGCGGATTTTGTTGCGCTATGGCCATTCCGGCCTGTCCGTGGTCGATCGGGGTGGGCAGTTGGTGGGAATTGTGTCCCGGCGAGATTTGGACATTGCGCTGCACCACGGGTTTCACCATGCCCCCGTCAAGGGCTACATGACCACCCAGCTCAAAACCATCACCCCGAAAACGACCCTAGCGGCCATCGAAGCCCTGATGGTGACCTATGACATTGGCCGGCTCCCGGTGCTCGATCGGGGGCAACTGGTGGGGATTGTGACCCGTACCGATGTGTTGCGCCGGTTCCATCGCGATCGACAGCAACAGCCCACCCATGCCTTGTCAGACCCGATCGAGGCGATCGGGAATTTTTGCCCCCTGCTGTCGCGGCTCACTCCGCCCTTGCGACAACTGCTCGATCGGGCAGCGGCTTTGGCCCAGGCCAAGGGCTGGCAACTGTACCTGGTGGGCGGTGGGGTGCGCGATTTGCTCCTGAGTGACGCGGCCCAGGCGCTGCACCTGTCGGATTTGGACTTGGTAGTGGATGGTTGCCATCAACCCCGGGCGCATCCTCCAGAGGCCTCAGCAGCCATTGCGCCAGACACCGGAGCCGCTGTGGGCTTGGCCCAAGCTCTGGCCCAGGACTATCCCGGGGTGCGCTTACAAGTCCATGGGCAATTTCAAACGGCCGCCCTGTTGTGGCATCGAGACCCGCTGTTCGATTCCCTGTGGGTGGACATTGCCACGGCGCGCACGGAGTTTTATCCCTATCCAGCGGCGAATCCGGAAGTGGAAGCCAGTTCTATTCAACAGGATTTGTATCGGCGCGATTTTACGGTGAATGCGTTGGCGGTGCGGCTGACGGAACCCAATCCCGGTGAGGTGCTGGACTTTTTTGGGGGCATGGTGGATTTGGGCGATCGGCTGGTGCGGGTGCTCCATGCCAACAGCTTCATTGAGGATCCCACGCGGATCTATCGAGCGGTGCGGTTTGCGGTCAAATTGGGATTCACGATCGAAACCCAAACAGAGCGCTACATCCGCTATGCCATGGCTCAACTGTCGCCGCTGGAGGGGCAGCGCCGTCAACCTGCCCTGGAAACTCGGTTGAAAGCCGAGCTGAAATATATTTTGCAGACGGATTTTTGGTTGCCGGCCCTGGATTTGCTCGATCGCCTGGAGGCCTTACGTTGCATTCACCCTACGCTGAAACTGACCCGATCGCTTCGGCAGGCGGCGCGGTGGGTGGCCTGGGTTTGGGCGGCCGGGGTGTTGGCTTGGGGGGACGATCGGGCGGTAGCCGGTCTCCATCGTTGGGAACTGTTGCTGGAAACCTTGTTGGCCAGCTTGGCCCCGGGCGATCGAGCTGAGGTGGCACGCCGCCTACAACTCACCGAAGCCAGCATTCAACGGCTCGAGCAACTGGCGATCGCGGAAACCACCTTGCCCGCAAAATTGGCCCAATGTGATCGCCCCAGCGACCAAGTGCGGGTCTTGGAATCCTGGAGCCGACCGCTGCTGTTGTTGGTCAGTCTCCACAGCGATCGGGTAACACGGCGGCAAATTTGGCAATACCTCACCCGCCTGAGCCAAGTGACCAGCCCTTTGAATGGCAAGGATCTGCAACAGTTGGGCTATGCACCGGGTAAGCAATTTCGAGAAATTTTGGGCCAGTTGCGGGGAGCCTGTTTGGATCGGCTGGTGGGCGATCGCACCGAAGCGATCACTTGGGTGAAAACCCACTATCCGCCACAAAGTCCGGTGGGCTGAGGCTTCGGGGGCGATCGCAACCCAGGGTCAGGGCCGCAATTGTTGTGAATCTTTACGAAAGAAAAACTCTTGACTTATTCTTAAGAGTTGAAGCGGCATCCACCCCTCTCCGATGCCCCGAGGTTTGCTTTGAACCCTTCTTCTCCCCAACCGCAACGAAGCCGCTGGATTGCTCCCTTGTTTTTGGTTACCGCTGCCTGTGCTTCCATGCTTGGCGCGGGAGCGGTGGCCGTTGTGCGATCCGGCGAAATGAACCTCTTCGGCATTCGGTTCGAGTCCCCCCCAATCCTGAACTGGTTGGCGGGAGAAGAGCAGTCCTTCCCGCCGCGTGAAGGTTGGCCGGTCTCCAAAACCGCTGAACAGGAGTTGGATCCAGCCGATCCCAGCATTCCTGACCTAGTGCTGCAGCAAATTCGCAGCCATCCTCACCGGGATAGTTCAGCGGCGATTCGCAGCCAACGCATTGCCCCGATCGAGCGGCCCGTGCGCAACAACCCTCGACCAGCGGAGTCCACCGTCGATCGCGCGCCCCTGGCCAGCCCCAGTCCCTTGGATAATCCTGATGGCAACGCGCCACCGACCGACAGCACACCGCTGGTAGATCCCTCCGGTGACAATTCGGGCACGGCCAACCCAGCAACCGATCGTCCCGATCGCCCCGATCGATCCAATTCAGGCGATCGCGGTTCAACGGTCGATCGCTCACCGTCGGGAACCAGCGCCCCCGAGCCGGCCACTAACTCAGCCCCCTCAGAAACCCGCCCCGCGCCCGATCGCCCCGCCAACCCCGAGCCGCGACCCGTCACAGAACGCCGACCGACCACAGAGCGCCGCCCCGCGCCGGAGCCGGCCGCCGTTGAGCGTCGCCCCAGCGGTGGCAGCTCCAGCGCCCCAGCCAGCGGCGGGGCATCCGGTGCTAGCAACGGGGGCAGCGCTGGCAGTGGTTCCGCCCCAGACAGCAGCAGCACCCCCTAAGGGCATGGCATACCCTGGCTGCGAGTTCTGCGCCCTTGATCTTGATCCCTGATCTTGATCCCTAATTTTGATCCCTGACTAAGCCGCAGGCGCGAATCCCCAGCCAGCCCTAAACTGCTCATGCCAAACCTGCCAGCCCAAAACCACCACGCTATAATTCAGAGCGGTCGCGGTAGCCCGCTCCGGCATTGCCTAAAAGCGATTATGCGCGCACCCTAGCTCTCAACTAACGCTTGACCTCCTGATCCCCGATCGCCTTCCCAGTACTTTCACCCGCGAGTTTCATGAGTAACCCGCTTGTCCATGCCTTCTTTGTTGGTCGCGCGATCGCTGAAGTGGTAAACGAACAAATCGAGCGAACTGCCACCGATTGGTTGAGCGAGCTTGGGAAGTTCGATGCCGAACAGCGGGAAAACCTGCGCCAACTGGTTGAAGAGGCCCTGGCCAGGGCCCAACAGGCCGAAGCCGCCGCCACCAACGGACGCACCAGCAGCAGCAGCGCTTCCGGCGGCGACGATGTGCAAGCTGAACTCGATGATCTGCGAGCCGAAATTGCCCGCCTCAGGTCAGAGATTAAGCAATACCGCAGCGAAGCCAACCCAAGCTAGAGTCGAGACGCACCGCACGGAGTCGAGGGTGAAAACGTACGACAGCAAAGCTTACCGATGGAACCGCGAGCGGTACTCCCGCCCCCGCCGCTTTATTGATATCTGGACTTTTGTCACCCTTTGGCTGTTGTGGCTTTGGATTGATACCAAGCCCTGGAGCTATCGCGGAGGCATGACGGAGGCCAAACAAAAGGCCCGCCGCCGCCAACAGGCCATTTGGGTGCGCGATACGCTGCTCCAGTTGGGGCCCACGTTCATCAAAGTGGGTCAACTGTTTTCGACGCGCGCTGACCTGTTCCCTGCGGAATATGTGGAGGAACTGTCGAAGCTGCAAGACCGCGTACCGGCCTTTGGCTATGACCAAGTGGAAGCGATCGTTCGCCAAGACTTGGGCAAGCCGGTGCAGGAACTTTTCCAGAGCTTTGACCCCATTCCTCTGGCGGCCGCCAGTTTGGGCCAAGTTCATAAGGCTCAATTGCGATCGGGCGAAGAAGTGGTGGTGAAGGTGCAGCGCCCGGGCCTGAAAAAGCTGTTCCAAATCGATTTGGCCATTCTGAAGGGCATTGCTCGCTATTTCCAAAACCATCCCCGTTGGGGCCCCGGTCGGGATTGGTTGGGCATCTATGAAGAATGCTGCCGGATTTTGTACGAGGAAATTGATTACCTAAACGAAGGACGCAATGCCGATCGCTTCCGGCGGAACTTTCGCCATGCGGATTGGGTGCGTGTACCCAAGGTTTTTTGGCGCTATTGCTCACCTCGGACGATTGTTTTGGAATATGTCCCCGGCATCAAAATCAGCCACTACGAGGCCCTGGAAGCGGCAGGCCTTGATCGATCGACCCTGGCCGAGCTAGGAGCCAGGGCCTACCTGGAGCAAATCCTTGAAGGGGGCTTTTTCCACGCGGATCCCCACCCGGGGAACTTGGCGGTGAGTCCAGATGGATCGCTGATTTTCTATGACTTCGGGATGATGGGGCAGATTAATGCCAATGTGCGCACGGGGTTGATGGAAACCTTCTTTGGCATTGCCCAAAAGAATGGTGAACGGGTGATGAACTCCCTGATTGCGCTGGGGGCGCTGCAACCGACCGGAGACACGGGGCCCGTCCGCCGATCGATCCAGTACATGCTGGACAACTTCATGGACAAACCCTTTGAAACCCAGTCCGTGACCGCCATCAGCGATGATCTGTATGAAATCGCCTACGGCCAGCCTTTTCGGTTCCCGGCGACATTTACCTTCGTGATGCGGGCATTTTCAACCTTGGAAGGGGTAGGCAAGGGCCTAGATCCTGAGTTTAATTTTATGGAGGTCGCTAAACCCTATGCGATGCAACTGATGAATGGAAATCAACCGGAGGCTGCCGGAGACTTGCTGGGCGAGTTAGGTCGCCAGGCAGCGCAAATGAGTTCAACGGCCTTGGGTTTGCCGCGTCGCATTGATGACACGATCGAAAAGCTCGATCGGGGTGACCTGCGCTTGCGAGTGCGGGCCACGGAAACCGATCGCGTATTGCGTCGTCTGAGCAACGCCCAAGTGGCCACCAATTACTCAATCCTGACTGGTAGCTTTGCCCTCTGTAGTGCCATCTTGGTGGGCACAGGATACGGATGGTTTGCGGTGATTCCCGGTGGCATCGGCCTCCTCCCCGCAATCGCCCTCTTGCGCTTGCTGCGGCGGATGGATCGCTATGAGAAGATGTTCTAAAGCTCTAGGGGTTTGAGGGGTGACACCCCTTATTCTCTGACGCGCTCCATGGCAAACCAAGCTCGATAGACCGCGATCGCTGCCACCCGCGCTCAGCGTTCGGTTGGCTGCCAATCCTGATTGCCCCTGTTCTACCCCCGTCCCGTTCGCCCATGAAGTTTCGAGCCTCGGGATTGACCGATCGCGGAATGCTGCGAAGTGTCAATCAAGATAATTTGTTTGTCGATCCTGAAGGTCGGTTATTCATCGTTGCGGATGGAATGGGCGGCCATGCGGGCGGACAGGAAGCTAGCCGCATTGCAATTGAAGTGGTTAGCCAAGTGATCCTGCAAGCTTGGGAATCAGAGGCTTCCTCGCCGGCCCTGTTGGAAGTGGCGATCGAGAAAGCCAACGATGCCATTTTGGATGACCAAGTGCGCCATCCGGAACGGGCCGAAATGGGCACGACGATCGTGGCGATTATGCATCGCGATGATCAGTGGTGGCAGGTGCATGTGGGTGACTCGCGCCTCTATCGATCGCGGGAGCAACACCTATTGCAACTGACCAAAGATCACACCTGGGTGGCCCGGGCCGTTGAAAGCGGCGACCTGAGCCAAGAACAGGCCCGATCGCACCCCTGGCGACATGTGTTGATGCAATGCCTGGGACGGCGAGAGCTGGAGCTAGTGGAAATTTATCCCCTTGAGTTCCGATTGGGGGATCAACTGCTGCTCTGTAGTGACGGTCTCACGGAGGAATTATCCGACTCCGAAATCTTGCATCATCTTTGCCAAATGCCTTCGGCCCACCAGCTCGATCAGTTGGTGGAACGTCTGGTGCAGTCGGCCAAAGATCGCGGCGGTCGTGACAACATCACCGTTGTGCTTGTGGCTAGCGAAAGCACTGAAGAAGATGAAGAAGAGGAGTTTATTCCCCTTGGCCCCGTGGACGATGAACCGTCCGAGGGCATGATTGATGAAACCCTGCCTTTCCCAACGGATGATGATTTTCCACCGGAGCTTGCACCCCTGAGTTAATTGCTCTGAGTTGCTGACCCTCGGTGAATGAACCTGAGTGAATTGTTTTCAAGTCAATTGCTCTAGCGAGATGATCATCAAATTGATTCGCCTGGGTGAATAATCCTGCATTAATCCTGAGTTGATCGCTACTGATCGTTATTGATCGCTGTTACGTGAATCATCCTCCGTTTGCAGTCTAGCGATCGGGTGTCTTCAAGCAAAGATTGGTGGCGATGGGGCGCTGATCTAAGATTGAGACCGTTTAGTTTCCCTTGGCATGTTGAGGGCGATCGAGTCACAATTCTTTGATTAATTTAAGCTTGGTTTCTGATCCCTAGGTTTGGTAATCTCCTAGAAACTGCCTGCATAGTGCAAACCAAGTCTAAGTTGGCATTTCATGGCTCAAATCTCTGATTCGAGATTAATGCTTGAAACCTTTGATTTTGGTCGTTGTGAATAATTCATGAAAGGCAGAATCTTGTACATAGAGATTGAACTTGGGAGTTTTCAGTGATGTTAAAAATTCCTGTGCAAATGACGCAAGCCGACAGAACTCAGCCTAGAAATCTTGATGCTCATCCCGATCGAGTCAGGGCGATCGCCCCTGCAATTCGTCGGGCTTGGCGGCGATGGGTTGTACTGCCACTGCTGGCATTGAGTTTGGGGCTAACCTTGCTGGCTAGTTGGTGTGGATTGGCGGAACCCGCTTGGGCAGAAAATTACAACCGATTCTCGTTGGTGGGTGCAGACTTTTCCAATCAGGATCTCCGCGATGATGACTTCACCAAAGCCAATCTGCGGGAAGCAAACTTTCATAACGCTAATCTTGAAGGGGTTCGCTTCTTTGCCGCAAACTTAGAATCAGCAGATTTGAGCGGTGCAAACTTACGAAATTCCACCCTTGATTCAGCCCGGTTAGTCAATGCAAATTTGACCAACGCGGTGTTAGAAGGAGCCTTCGCCGCCAGCATTAATATTCCCGGTGTCAAAATCACGGGAGCGGACTTTACCGATGTGTTGTTGCGATCGGACACCTTAGACAAGCTTTGTGCGGTGGCGGATGGGGTGAATCCAGTGACGGGCCGGGCCACGCGCGACACGTTGTTTTGTCCCTAAGGTTTTTCTCTCGGGTCTTTCCCTCGGGTGGTTTCCAAAGGTGTGTTCCAGAGGCCTCAAGGGTCATCCATTTTGGTGTCTTTTCGGTGCTGAGTTATGTCTATCGACAATGCCGATCGCTTCTTAATTGCCGCTGCCCAAAGCGAACAAATTCGACAATATTTCAAGTCTGTGAAAACGCCCCAAGAATTTGCCGATGTGGCCTGTCGGTTGGGCTATGAATTTAGCCCTGAGGATTTGAAAATGGCCGTTGCAGAACATAGCCAAAATGTGACCCAACGAAGACATACGGGCGTGTGGGAATGGTTGCGCACCGTGCCCTGGATTGAACGCTAGCGATCGACTTTTGCTGTAGCTCAAACCCAGCAAATGACTCAATTCAACATGCTGGTTTAGAAAAACCAAGCCAGTAGACCAGTTCAGTAAACCAGTCCAAGCATCCGTAGTTGAGAAATATCAATGGACTTTCTGAATCCGCGCTTGGCGGGGCGACGGGTAGGGGTTTTGTTGCATGAGGGACTGCGGGGCCCACGGGGCAAAACGGGGCTCGCCTTCTTGCGCTACAGCGCGGCGGAGGTGGTGGCGGTGATCGATCGCGATGCGGCCGGTGCCAGTCTGGTTGCTTTAACGGGGATCGATCGCCCGGTTCCCGTGGTGGCCAGTGCGCAGGAGGCGATCGCCCTAGGGGTCGATACGTTGCTGATTGGGATTGCGCCTTCAGGGGGAATTTTGCCGATCGAATGGGAAACGGAACTGAAGGAGGCGCTGCGGGCTGGGGTTTCCCTGGTGAATGGTCTGCATCGTCCCCTCAGTCAAGCGCCCGATTGGGTGGCTTGCCAACAGCCGGGGCAATGGATTTGGGATGTGCGGGTGGAACCAACGGGCCTGACGATCGGGTCGGGGTTGGCGCGGTTGCTGCCGGGGGTGCGGGTTTTAACCGTGGGTACAGATATGGCGATCGGGAAGATGTCCACCACCTTGGAGCTGTGCCGAGCAGCCCGCCGCCAGGGCCGACAAGCGCATTTTGTGGGCACGGGTCAAGCGGGGTTGATGATTGCCGGGCAGGGGGTGGCCCTGGATGCGGTGCGGGTGGATTTTGCGGCGGGGGCGGTGGAGCGGGCCCTGTTGCAGGCGGCCCAAGACGCGGGGGGCTTAGGTGAGGGGGATCTGTTGGCGATCGAGGGCCAGGGATCGTTGCTGCACCCGGGATCAACGGCCACCTTGCCGTTGTTGCGGGGATCGCAGCCCACCCATTTAATTTTGGTGCATCGGGCTGGTCAAGCTCATTTGCGAGATTTGCCCCATTGCCCGATTCCGCCATTACCGGACGTGGTGGCCCTTTACGAAGCGGTGGCACGAGCAGCCGGAACCTATGCAGCAGCGCCTGTAGCAGCGATCGCCCTAAACACGGCTCACCTGTCGGATGCGGAAGCAAGGGCCGAGTGCGATCGGGTGGCGGCCTTGACCGATCGCCCCTGTGCGGATCCGGTGCGTTACGGGGCAGAATTACTGCTGGCTTCGATGGGTGTTGATTCGTTCAATCAGCAAACTTGATCTGCTGGGTGATTGGGTATCGATTGATATTGATTAATCTCAATTAATCAGTGCCTATTGGGATGGAACTGTGGAGGATGACTGGTCCCGATCGAGCGATCGCGCTCGCTGAGGCTTGCAAGGATTTCCCCAAGCGATTGATCGAGCGGGAATATTCATCAGCACTGTGCTTCTTGCGCCGATGATGCTGTTTGCGCCAATGCTCACGCCGGGAGCCACAAAACAGTCCGTTGCGACCCAAGTGCCATTACCAATCACCACCGGTTCCACCAACAACCCAAAGGCGCGATCTCGAATGTCATGACTGCCGGTGCAAAGATAACTGCCTTGGGAAATGATGCAGTGGGAACCCACTTCAATGCGATCGAGACTGTAGAACGTGACCTGATCGCCAACCCAAGACCAATCACCAATTTTTACTTTCCAAGGATAGGTAAATCGAGCGCTCGATCGAATCACCACACGCTTACCAATCTTTGCCCCAAAACAACGCAATAACCAACAGCGAAACCCATTGGCCGGGTGGGGAGAGAGGGGAAACAAAGTACCTTGAATGAACCACCACAACAAAATAAACCAGCCGGGCCGCCCCCGATCGAACCAAGATTGATCATAGCGACTGAGATCAAACCAAGCTGGCTCATCGGTCACCACAGGATTTACCCGATCGTGGTGGGCATAGGATTGGGTTGCCCGCTCAAAATTATGGGGCACAGTCATAGGCGATGCCTCAGGAATGGATTGACGACGAAGCCGATCGGGGACTGGATTTGGGTTTTTGCTGTTGGTTTAACTGCCCGCCCGACTTGCGCAATTCATAGAGCTTAACCCCAATTTGAAACTCATACTGACTCAGCAACCGGCCATACACATAACCGGGATAACCATCCAAAAATCCCAACCGAATAATATAAAACAGCACAAATCGAATGAAGGGTTTCATGGGCAACCGTACCCACAGCCGCTTCAGGGCCCGCTTCCGTTCCACGGCATTTCCAAACAGATTGCCCTTCAAGGTTCCGTCTTTGCCGCGCCCTTCTAATAGGTTTAAATAGACCTGGGCTTCCCAATTGGAATAGCGATTGTGGCGAGCTAGCCATTGGTAAATATCCCGGAAGTCAATATGCAGCATGTCTTCCTTGAGATAGCCCACTTGGCCATGGCTTGGGTTGATCAAAACATGCTCATGAACCTCGTTGTCTCCCGTGTTGCGAATTTCTTCGGTTCCCAGGTTTTCGTAGCGCCCCGATTGATGCTTAAACAGTCGCAGATTCCAATCGGGATATTTACCCCCATAGCGAATCCATTTCCCTAGGAAAAAGACGCGGCGGTTGAGATAGTAGCCTGCAAAACCGGGACGGGCGATCGCCTCAGCAATTTCGTCCCATAGCTCCGGGGTAATTCGCTCATCACAATCCACAATCAAAACCCATTCATTCCGAAAGGGCAGATTTTCCAGCGACCAATTTTTCTTTTTGGGCCAACGACCGTTGAACTGAAATTGCACGATGGTTGCGCCGTAGCTTTCGCAAATCTCAACGCTGCGATCGTCGCTTTGGGAATCCACCACAAAAATTTCGTCGGCCCGAGCCACGCTTTCGAGACAGGCGGGCAGGTTGGCCTCTTCGTTTTTGGCCGGAATGAGCACGGAAACGGGAACCGTGTTGCTGGTGATTTGTTGCGGATGAATGGTCATGCTGAAGGGGGGTGAGACAGCAGCGGATGGCGGAGACAGGGGGAATTTAGCGAAAAACGAAGCCGAATCGAGCGAATTTTAGGAGTGATTGGGAACGGGAACATCGACGATGATCACGGGGCCAAGCCTATAATGCCTGACGACCCATGAGGGTGCGAAGAATGGCCCACAGGTAGCCCAACTGACCATAGGCATAGACCAGGTTGTCGAAACGAATGGCAGGATCCCGCCAGTGGCGGAGGGCTTTCCAGAGGCCCCGCAGGAACCGATCGCCCGCCAAGCCAAACTGACGCAAACCCGCCCGCCCGGCCAGTTGTTCGCGATAGCACTCGCTGATTCCTTGCCACCAGGCGCGATTTAAAAACCACCGGGGACTCAATCGCTCTGGGGCAACGTTGTGGGCGGCGTGGGCGGCGGGAATGTAGCCCACTTGCCAGTTCAGCTCGATCGCCCGTTCGGTCATCATTAGTTCTTCGTTCGACAGCAGTTTTTTCCCCACGCGCCCTAGGCTGGGGTCAAAACCGCCCACCCGATCGAGAAAAGACCGACGAATTGCATAATTCAAGCCGCGCGGTGTTTGTCCCGGATTGTGAATGATGATCGGCTGGTCGCCCAAATCATAGGCTCCCAAGGGTTCAGTCATGCCATCGGAAAGCCAGCGCGGGCGCGATCGCCCCGGGGGCCACAGCAGGGTAACGCGCCCCCCGGCAATGGCCAGGCGATCGTTTTGGGCAAATGCTTCGTAGAGCATCCGCAACCATTGGGGGCTGGCCTCTGCGTCGTCGTCCAAATAGGCGAGCAAATGACTGCGGGCGGCTTTGGCTCCGGCATTGCGGGCCACAGACAAGCCTGTGATCGATTCGTAAACGTAGCGCAAGCGGGGGTGAATCAGGCGTGCTTCCACCACTTCCCGCGTGCGATCGGTGGAAGCATTGTCCACCACCACAATTTCGTAGGGGAGCGTTGCACCGCAATCTTGGCTCAGCAGACTATCGATCGCCCCGCCCAGATATTCCGCTCGATTGTGGGTGCAAATGATCGCAGAAATTAAGGGTTCCCGCGCGTTGGTTTCTGGGCCTGGGAACTCGGAAGTTTGGGCGTTTGGAGTGGGTGAGTCTGGTGTTGCTGAGTTTGGAGTTTGGCTGGCTGGAGTTTGGTTAGCTGGAGTTGGAGTTTCTGAAGCTGGCGACTCAGTGGGGAGAGGTTCCGGGGATAAAGCGCCCATAGCACAACATTGGGGAATCGAAAGATTGGGAAAATCGAGGGCTTGAAGATCGAAAAATTGGGCGAATCCAGGGTTCAGAGATTTCGGAGATTTAGGAATTGGGCGATCGAAATGGGGCGATCAGGCGATCAAGAGATTGCGAGATTGAGAATGGGGCGATCGAAAATTGCGAGATTGAGAATTCGAGGTTTCCCTGAACCTAGGGTTTGCGAGGGCCGCGTTGTGGACTGCGGTTCAGGAGCTGGTGCAGGCGATCGCGAAAGGCATCCACCCCAAACAGGCCAAGGGCCTCTTGCCGCAGCCATGCCCCATCACAACGGCGATCGCCCCTGGTCGTCAAGGCAGCAATGGCGGCGCGGGCCACGGCCTCCGAATCCCGGTGGGGAACCCGCCACCCTAATCGACCATCCTGCAAGGGGTCGGCGGAACCGTCGTCATCGCCGGAAATGACCGGTACGCCCGTGGCCATGGCTTCCAGATAAGCAATGCCAAATCCCTCTTGGGAGGGCATGACGTAGAGGTCGGCGGCTCGGTAAAAGTCCGGCAGGGCCTCCGTGGGCACAAAACCCGCAAACACGACCCGATCGCCCACGCCCATCTCGCAGGCCAGGGCTTCTAATCGCGGGCGATCTTCGCCGCGACCAATCACCAGATATTTCACGTTGGGCACGGCTCGGGCAATCAGTGGCAGGGCCCGAATGGTCACATCCACCCCTTTGTAGCGATCGCCCGGCCAGAGCCGCGCCACGGTCATCAGCACTTTGCAATCGGCTAGGCCATACTGCGTCAACAGTTCTGGCGGTTTGGGCCCCGGCCGAAACACCGTGCCATCCACCGGACAGGGCATCAGATCCACCCGATCGGGATTGAGCTGGTTGGCCTGACTGGCGCGATCGCGGGAATAGCGACTAACAATCCAAAGGGCATCGGCCCGCTGCAAGGCCCGGCGAGCCGGAGGCGAGAGGGGATCCCAAACTTCCTTGCCGTGGGTCAGCACGGTGTAGGGAATGCGCCGAATCTGGCAAATCCAGGCGATCGCCTGAACAAGGTTGATGTGGCCACAAAACACTTGGCGCGGTGGCGCAATCCACAGATTCCAGGCCAGGCTGGCCAGCATTTGCAACCGCCCGATCGCCCGGGACTTGGCCCCACCAAAACAGTTAAATTCCAAACGCCCTTCCCCGATCGGGGGTTTAGCCATGGGGCGATCGCGCAAAATCCAGGCCCGGCCGCGGCGGTTCGGTTCCGCCACACAGGCGTAGGCCGTCAACAAATTTTGGTTATAGGTTTGGATGCCGCCCTCGTTGTCGAACACCTCAAGGAAAACGAATGCATCCCACTGACTGCCCCGCGCCGATCGAGACCGTGGCTTAGCCGAAATGGGTTTTGATGGAACGTGCTGCATGACGAATCAACCACCCAGAATCCTACTCACGACTCGATCGCTCAATGGCATAGCTAATGCAGAACTCAATGAATGCATGGCCCCACAGTGCATGGCTTGAAAAGGCATGACCCCACAATAGTTGGTCATATTGAGTGACCACATAATGTGTGACCGTGACTCCAGTAATGTGCGACTCAAATTATGCGCGACCCAAATTATGCGCGACACAACCTAGTGGCGCGGCTGCCTTAATTTCTTGGGTCAAAGTTGCGGAGCCAGTCGCGGTAACAAGGGGCTTAAGCCCCTTGCTGCCTAACGATCTGGTGACGGTAACAGTCATTTGATTTGACCTATCAAAATAAGCTTGGCACGCTACTAGGGTGTGGCCCAAATGGCGCACGATTGAGCATGTGATCATGCATGACTAAGCGACGGAACTGGATGATTAGCCCCGGTCACTGAACCTGTTAACGGTAGTCTGCATTTCCAATGTCTCCGATTCCGCTCGGGACTGCCACTGCTGGTGGTGTTGTTTGTGGTTCTGTGGGCCTGTGCTAGGGAAATTGAATCGGGATTGCACCTGAATGAATCTGCCGATCTCAACTGTCCCCTATCAATTTACCCAGGGTTTTTCCGTGGGAATCCGGTTAATTTGCATACCTATACGCAGGCCCGTAACCCAAGGCTGGGCGGTTGCCCGATTCTGAGGCGATGCTTGAACGGGCCTGACCAAGACGACTTAAATAATCAGAATCGAAATGTGGTGCGGATAGTTCCCACCACGATCGCCCCGCGATCGGCCTCATGTTCCGCTTGGGTGACCACGAAAACACCGGGGGTGATGGAAATTCGATCGCCCACCTTAAACCGATAGAAGGTTTCCAGGTGCATTCCCTGGCCCGAATCATCTTCCACATCGCCCGTGCCTTTCACCAAGCGCAGGGGCTGACCCACCAAAAAGGCCCAAAGATCGCCCTCGCGGCCAAAGGGATCTGACCAGGCTAAGGACACCGCATAGGTGTTGGACAAGGCCGTGGCTTCCCGATCAATGTAATTGGTCCAAACCCAGCCTCCCCAGGCCGCCAGGGTGAGAGCTTCCGAGAGCCGCCATTGCAATGTGCCGCTGAGGCCGTGGATTTGGGCCGGGGAATCGAGCTTGCCGGACAGGTCGGCGTTGAGGCTGCCGGTGAAGGTGTTGAGATAGCCCCGATCGTCGTAGGCGTTGATGTAGGCGATGCCCGTGAGCAAGGTGGCCGCCGGTTTGGTCAGCAGTTGCACTCCCCAAGCGCTGCGATCGCTCCCAAAGATGCCCTGATCCGATCGAGCGCTGTTGCCTGCGCCGTAGGCAAATTGCAGCCGCCCCCGCTCCCATAGCAGCCAATCTGCCCCCACACCCCCATCCAGGGCCGCCAGCTTAAACAGGGGGCTGCCTTCCGCGAACCGAGAAATGGCCCCGCGGCCGGTGTCAAAAAAGGGCGAGTTGGCCGTGAGGACGCTGCTGAGGTCAAAGCCGACGGGCCGCAGGGTCAAAACCACCCGATCGCCCCAGGCCGCAAATCGATAATCCAACAGGTCTAACTGGATGTTGTTGTCCAAATCCGTTTGGAACGAAAGGCGGGCCATATCCGTGCCCAAGGATTGGCGACTGGCATAGCCGTTGTTGCCCAGGTTGCCCGTGGCCAGTTGCAGCCGCAGCCGATCCTTCCCCGTGAAGGAGGTGACAAATTGCAAGCGGGTCAAGTGGGCAAAGGTGGCGGGATTTTCGTTATCACCGGGCGGATTGTCGCCCGCGGCCGCCGACAGACCAAAAATCGTTTCGCCCCCCATCAACAGGGTGGGGCTAAAGCGCTGACTTTCCAGGCGGGTGGTGGTGGCTTCCAGGCGGTTGACTCGTCCCGTGAGCTGCTCCAGTTCCGATCGAAATTCCGTTTGCAGGCTGCTCAGGGCGGCCAGGTCGTCCCGTTGCACTGCGGCATCGGTGGCTCGATCGAGCTGGGTTTGAATCGCCTCTAAGCAAGCGGCTAAACCAGCGGCAAACTCAAACCGGCCCAGGGGCCGATCGCCTCGAAACAGTCCATCGGGATAGCCCGCCAAACAGCCGTAGCGCTCCACCAGGGATTGCAGGGCCTGGAATGCCCAATCGGTGGGTTGCACATCGCTGAGGGCAGAAACGGAGGTGACCTGGGCTTGGGCGGGGATCTCGGCTTCGGGGGCGCTCAGCTCAGTTCCCACAGGTTCGATCGGTTCCAGGGTTTGGGCCGCAACTCCGCTGGCTCCCGCCACCAGTCCCACCAGCACTCCCAAGGCTCCCAATAGGGATGATCCCAAGGCCGATCCCACCATGGCCCTGAACAGGAATCCAGTAACCCACCGGTTCCCGTCTGCCCGTTGCGATCGCCCTGAAGAGGTGATGGCCCCGATCAAGTGTTCATGCACTGGGTGTTCATGCACTGGGTGTTCATGCCTTGATGGATGCCCTGATTGATGCCTTGATGGATGCCCTAATGGGTGCATGTTGGGCTGCGGAATGGCCGTCGCCGCCTTGGTTTCCGCTTCTGAATCTGTTTCTGCTGCTAACGCTGCTGCTGCCGTCATCCTGCCCAGACTCCCTTTACACACCACAGGCAGATCGCCCCTGCTGCAATCCCTAATCAACCGTTGATTAACCCCAGGGGCTTTCACTCGGGTATGGATTTCGGATCGAAACTATCACAGGCCCATTCCTTCAGGACGATTTCGCGCGGAAGTTGAGCCTAGAAAGGTCGATCGCAAGGATCACCTAACAGCACGCTGCCGCACCCCCCCGAAGGTTGATCGCGCAGGAGTGATCGCACATCAAAGGTAAACGCCGCGTAGATGTCCTCCACCGTGTCTGCCTTGGGCTTTTGAGCCAAGCCGCGTGCAATCAACTGCTCATCCACGGGCGGATCCTCATAGGCCAACACGATGCGGGCCGCCTCCGCAGCACTCAGAAAATGTACCGTTTGCATCCCACAGCTCGCATCGGTGTTTCCTTCCAAGGCTTGACCGAGCGATCGCCCCAAATCATTTCCCGAAGCATCCACCCCCAGCAACCCTTGGTTGCAACCATTGGAGTCACCCCGACCGCGGCCGTGAATCCCCACCAACTCCCCATCCCCATTCAGCACCGGGCCGCCGCTCATTCCCCGCCGAGTCAGGTTGTCGTAGAGCACGCTATAGCCCCCATCGCTTAAGGGACTGGGGGAAATGGCCACCAAGGCCCCAGAGCTGGAAATCCGTTCACGGCGGGCGCTGTCGTCCTCGGGATTGGGCCAGCCAGACACCACCACCCGATCGCCCCGCCCCATCCGCCGGGAATTGCCCATCACCGCCACGGGATAATCCAGATTGCTGGTGAAACGCACCAGGGCCAAATCCATCCCCGCGATCGCGGAACCCATTTCATCCTGTTCATTGCCCAGGGGAATGATATTGCTCGGATCACTTTCGTCATCAATGAAATGCACCTCACCATCGCTGGTGCGCACCCCATAGACCGTGCCCCGCGTCCGCACCACATGCAGCGCCGTTAGGGCGTAGTAGGTTTGCCCCTCCCGGGCCACCAGCACCCCCGACCCCGGATTCCATTCCTGGCGCTGTTCAATGTCTCCCTTTTGCAGCCCCTGGGCAATCACCACCGTGACTTGCGAGGCGATCGCATCCACCTGATCCAACGTCAACGCCTGCACAGCCCAAGCGGGAATCGTGGCCACAATCATCGCCGCCCCCACCCACAGCCACCAACGAACACAGCGATGGTGCAACCACCGCCGCCCTTGCTGGGTCAGTGTGACAAACAGTGATGCGATAAAGCAGCCCATAATTCGGCTCAGTCATCTAGAGCCTCTTTCCCCCCTAGGCTACAGGAGTCAGGAGTCTGGCAAAAAGTTTCAGGTTGCCAGATCTTGCCCTACATTCGTCTGCTTAATTCCGTTTAATTCCGTGAATCCTGATGCTTAATCCTGTTGACTCTGAGTTGAACTCTGTTAATTCTGAGTGAGTCTCGTCCTGAATTGATTAGTCTATTGCTTAGTCCGTGGACTTTTCCTGAACCCCGCGCATAATCCGCGACAGTTCCGTTTTTTCGTCCACGCTGACCCGCGAAGGGGAACCGCTGATGATTTTTTCGTAGTTGCGGAACGAGTCGCGAATTTCTGGGCCGTTGCGGCTGATGGTGTATTCGCGAATGCCCTTATCGTGTTCCGAGCCTCGCATTTTGAACACGTTAATGGCCCGGCACATTTCCCCACGAATTTCCACATACTGCAACATCAAAATGGTGTCGGTGATGGTGGAAATATGGGAATCGGTGATGGCGTGGGATCCCATAAACTGGTCGGTGGTGTTCGTGAAGAAACCGGTGATTTCTTCTTGCTTGGCGAAGCCCGTCACCCCAATCACGAATTGGCGGAAAGCGTTGTTGCTGACCCCCCGCGCCAGGGCCGAAAGGGAGTCGATCGCGATGCGGGAGGGTTTAAACTCAGCAATTTCAGACTTGATGATCTGCAAGTGATCTTCCAAGCCCGCTGACTCCGGATAGGCGCAGAGAATTTTGAGCAACCCACGGCTTTCCAAATCCTCAAAATCAATGCCCCAGGAATAGGCGTTTCGAGAGAGTTGGGCCCGCGATTCTTCGTAGGCAAAGAGGATGGCACGTTCGCCATTTTGGCAAGCGTCTTCAATGAATTTACTAACCAGCAGGGTTTTGCCCGTACCGGTTGCGCCTGTGGCCAAAATAATCGAATCCTTGAAGAAGCCGCCGCCACACATGGAGTCGAGGGTGAGCACCCCGGACGATACCCGCGCGTTGGACGATCGCTGAGTGAGGCGCATGGCCCCCAGCGGGAAAATGCTAATTCCTTGGTTGGTGATGGTGAAGGGATATTCTCCCTTCATGTGGGTTGTGCCCCGCAGCTTCAGAATTTCGATCGTGCGGCGACGGCGTTCCCCCTCCAGCACGTTGCGGACGATCGCCACGTTATCCGACACAAATTCCTCAACCCCAAACCGCGCCACGGGGCCATATTCCCGCTCTCGCTCTGTGGTCATGATGGTGGTCACGCCCACTTGCTTCAGGCGGGCCACCAATCGAAAAATTTCCCGACGCACCACCGAAGCCGCGTCATACTGCTGAAAAACGGCGGTGATTGAGTCGATCGAAACCCGCTTGGCCTTGTATTTCCGGATGGCGTATTGAATGCGCTCAATCAGGGCTGACAGGTCAAAATTGCCAACAATATCTTGCCCTTCTGGATCCGGAGAAGCATCCAAAATAAACAGCTTTCCCGAATCGACCAACTGTTGCAAATTCCAACCAAAACTGCCCGCGTTCTTGATAATGTCGGCGGGCGATTCCTCAAAGGTGACAAAGATGCCCGGCTCGTCAAAATAAACAATTCCGTTATAAAGAAACTGGATCGCAATTAGCGTTTTCCCAGTACCAGATGTTCCGCTTACGAGTGTTGCTCGACCGACAGGCAGCCCGCCATGGCTAATGTCGTCAAAGCCCTCAATCATCGTCCGAATTTTTTGAACACCGGTCATAGTGATATCTGTTTATATCTGTTTCCTAAGGAATCAACGCTATCGGAGTAGCCAGTCATTCAGCCATCAGTGCCAAGGAAATGCCAGGGAATGGAAAGCCAGGGAATGGGAATGGTGTCTGAGGATTGGGGCCCCTAACCCGATCGGGCATGGCCCCTGGGGGTTAACCATCACCAAGGGGCAGATCCAGATTGCCAAATGGAGAGGCTCAATTGCCGAGCATGATACCGAGCACAATGCTAAACGCAACAGGGATCGAACCTGATTGGGGCTAGATGGGGCAGTCGATCGGGGTGTGGGGCCCGCGATCGCGGCACACCGATGCAACCGATGCACCGGAGCGAACCCACCCGCCGGGCATTTGGGGGTTGGTTTTGCCGTTCCCGATCGCCTCGGAGTCTAAACAGCATCCCACGATCCATCGCAAAACCCTACTGATTCTAGTATTCAGCCTCATCATCCGCCAATTCTTCATAGAGCAGGTCGAGACCAATCAACACCCGCTCGCGATCGGACAAATCGCCAATAATTTTCCGCACTGGCGGGGGCAGAATTTTTGCAAGGGTTGGGGTGGCTAAAATCTTATCCTCCTCAGCAAGTTGGGGATTTTTTAGCACATCGATGACCTTCAGCGCATAAACCCCTTGAAACTCATCTTCCAAAATATTCTTCAGGGTTTTCAGGGCACGGACTGAATGGGGAGTATTTCCTGCTACGTATAACTTGAGAACGTAGGTTTTTTTGAGGGGACTCATAAGCAATACAACGAGTTGAGTTTAGGAAGTTCTGTCCACGGGAATTTGGGTAAATACAAGACCCGTTGAGAATGCAAGGTCACCGGAGTCCCTAAAACCGGAATCAGATCCATGCCAATCACAGGACTCTCCCCAAGGGCTGGGGAAAACTTACTCCCAATCTGTTATCGAGCAGACCACGCTCCAGTCATCATCCTCAAAATTCAGTTCATCAATGGCAGTCTGATGGCAGCTTGATGGTAGTTTGGTCGAAATATGCCGAAATCTTCTGTTGACAGCTTGTACTTACTGGTCAAATTGACTCTTGAACCGGATAGGGTCACCTGCACTCAGAACGTGAGAAGGAACGCGAAAATGGCTCGATGCCAACTGCGACGACAACGATTGACCGGGAGAAACCAGAAAAATCAAAGCATTAATCTTAGAACTTCTGGAGCAGCTCTTGGCCAACTTGTAAACGAACAATAGCCCAAAGATCATGGAACTTGATTTTATTTAATATAATAACCCGATTGTCAAATGGTAATCAGAAAATATTCTTAAGTTTCCTGATTTGAATCAATTAATCTATGAAGCCTTCATTCTTGACGAAGATCAATGATAATTTGATTAAAAAATGACGTAAAAATTATTTCTGAGCGTGATCTAAAAGCAGTAATTTAAAAATGAATTACAAGAGTGATTGCAAGTGGCTAGCCGCGTTTTCGCCCTTTGCCCAAAATTGTTTGATGATTGTTCGATGCACAGATCTATTAATTCGCATAATTTGATTCGCATAATTCGCAAGCGCTGTGTTGTTAGATGATCAATTAGGGCCCATCACTCGCGAGGGATGGAGCGTCGGTACATCTCGCACAGGTGGGCAATGATATCAATGAGCGTGAGCCGATAGTCTAGAAGAATTTCTTCACTGCGTCCTTCCAGCTTGAGTTGAGTGGCAAGGGCATCCATCAACTCCATGTGAATTTCTACAATTTGAGAAACAGACATATCCGCAGAAGTGTTGAATCTAAACACAAAACTTCATATTCTAGGCAACAAGAGTTTCTGGCAGTAAATCATAGCTCCAATGACTGATTGAGCCATAGCGACCGAGTACAACTTGCAAATATCGCAATTTATCTAGTAGC
>NZ_JACJSP010000022.1 GCF_014698235.1 Limnothrix sp. FACHB-406
TTGTACAGCCACTCATCCAAGGAAGCAGCTTCCCAGATGGGGTAGAAGTGCAAACCGATGGCGTTCGACGAGGGGATCACAGCACCAGAGATGATGTTGTTTCCGTACAGCAGCGAACCAGCCACGGGTTCGCGGATGCCGTCGATGTCAACCGGGGGAGCGCCGATGAAGGCGATGATGTAGCAGATGGTTGCGGTCAGCAGGTTGGGGATCATCAACACACCAAACCAACCGACATAGATCCGGTTGTTGGTGCTGGTGATCCAATCGCAGAAGCGATCCCAACTGCTACCACCTTGACGGGTGATCGTTGCAGTCATTTGTAAATGAATCCGTGTTGAAGAATGGAAATGAGGCAATTGGAAATTGATGAATTATGTCAATCCAAATTGCTTTTTAGATCCTAGAGACTTACCTTCCGTAACGTCCACGAAGTTGAATATATTTTTATGAAAAAGCTTGATTGAATTTAAAGTAAAACAAACAACGATTGAGTTTCGTAAAATTAATAATAAGCAATGTAAATGAATCTAAAGAAATTGTTACAAAGCAATGCCGCACAACGGAGAGAGTCGATCGAACGCAGCTCGTGATACTAAGCCGATCGCGCGTGATCAACGGCGATCGAGCGCGTTTGAACAAGTTTTTTAATGAAGTGCGTTTGATTAGGCGTGTTTAATTAGGCGCATTTGATCAAACACGATTGAACAAGATTGAAATTGAGCAAAACCGAACGATCCGGCAGGTCAATCCCTCGCCGTCACCGAGCAGTGATCAGCTCAGGCAGGTTGCAAAAACCAAAGCCCCGTATAGGTCATGCCGGAATTATCCGGTTGAATAAGCAAGAAGTGCAGGTGGCGCACGGTGGACTTTCGAGACTCAAACGCGAGGCCAGCTTGGCGCAATTCCGAATCTTGGCTGGTGGCTAAAATCCATCGATCGCACAGGCCGGCTTCCAAGATTACCCCATCCGGCTCGCCGGGCACGAAGCTGAGGGCAACGGGCTGCACACCATTGAGCCATTGGGCCAACGCACGCGATCGCCGCCCACCGTTCACCACAACCCCGGGAATAGGAGCCTTGGCAGACAATCCCAGGCGATCGGGAAATAATTCCGAAGGGCGATCGCCGTAGGGGATGGGCCGCTGGGCTAACTGCCGAGCCAACACCTCCGCCGACAAACTGGCAAACCCCCAAGAATCCCCCCATAGCGAGTCCGCCAGGGGCAAAGGTGGCGGCGAATCGATCGCCAAGGGATCGTAAGGCTGACCGGTGGCCGGGTCGAGCAGGGTGGACTCGATCGCCCGTTTTTGCAACCAATCCTTCAGCGCTTGGGTGCGGCGGGTGGCGGTCACGGGCCAACCCAACCGCGAAGCCGCCGCTTCCACCAAACTCAGGGATTGGGGCCGAAACACACAGAGCCGATCGGGCGGGGTAGCATTGTCACCCATAGCCGCCACCAGCCGCTCCGTTAACCAATTGGTGTCGATCGAGCTTTGGGGGCAAACATCTCGAAACACAAACGTTTGGGACCGATCGCACAGGACTAATTCCCAAAGGGGTTGCCCTGCGGTGTCGGTCATGGGCCGACGATAAAAATCGACTTCCCAAATTTGTTGATTGATGGGTTGATTGGTCACCGGTTGATTTGTCACTGGTTAATCTGTAATTGGTTAATTAATTGGTTGATTAATCGCTGAAACCGTCGGAAGCACAACAAGTTTGAACCCCAAAGTCTGAAACACACAGAGCAGGCAACTTCCATGGCTCGATCGTTGGTGCTGGTGAATTCTCCCCAAGTGACCCGTAACAGTCGATCGCCCCTGTGGGCCCTTCTGTTGGGCGTTGCGTTAACCGGCTGTGGCGGGGGCAGCATGGCCAACAAAGCCGCCGCACCCATGCCCGAGGCCATGGCTCCCGCAGCGGGCGGCCAAGAGCGCCAGGCATTAGCCCCCAACGATAGCGATTTGGCGGCCAATGCGCAGTCGCCCCCCAGCCCGATCGCCCAACCGCAACTGATCAAAACCGTCACCCTGGCCCTGAAGGCAGATTCGGTCACCAAAGCCCTGGAAGCCACCCAAGCGATCGTCAAGGAAAATCAGGGCGATGTGATTAGTCTCAACGATCGCCGCACCGACACCAGCCGGATCGCAGAATTACAGTTTCGGGTTCCCGCCAACCAACTCGATCGCGCCGTGGCCGCCGTCACCCAATTGGGTTACCTGCAAAACCGAGCCATGCAAGCGGAAGACGTGACTGATCAACTGGTGGATGCCGATGCCCGGTTACGCAACTTGCGCCGCACCGAAGACAGCTTGCTCGCCTTGCTGCAAAAATCTGGCTCCGTGCGCGACATTTTGGCGGTGAATCAACAGGTCAGCCAAACTCGCCAACAGATTGAGCAAATTGAAGCCCAACTGAAAAATCTGCGCACCCGCGTGGCCTATTCCACCGTGAACTTAACGATCGAACAGAGCGTGGCTGGTTTGGCCGATGCCAACCCCATTACGGCCCAGTTGGCGGAAACCTGGGGTAAGGCGACGCAATCGGTGGGTCAAGTCACGATCGGCCTCTTGCAAATCACCCTGTGGCTGTTGGCCTACACCCCCTATTGGTTACTGTTCGGGCTGGGCATTTGGGCAATGCGCCGCTGGGCCCTTCGGCGGGCCCAAAATCAATCCGCCAACCATTAATTCACGACCAATTCACGACCAATTCACGACTCATTCACAGTCCTTGATTCATCAATTCATCGATTATTCACTCACCTATTCATGGATTTATTGGCCAATCAATGGGTTTGTCAGTCAATGCATTTGCCAATCAATGCATTGGTTAATCGCTTGCCCTAAACCCCGACACAGTTCGTCGGCAAAGGAACCGCAGTCAACACCTCTCGCAGGTCGTTGATGACGCGATCCTGTTGCTCTGGGGTCAGCTCTGGGAACATGGGCAAGGACAAGACACAATGGCCCAATTGCTCGGAAACGGGCAAAGATCCCGGCTGATAGCCCAAGTTGGCGTAGACCGCTTGTAGGTGCAGCGGCAGAGGATAGTAAACCGCTGTCCCCACACCGCGATCTTGCAGGGCTTGCCGCAACCGATCGCGCAGTTCTGGGCCAGCGCTGCCCTCGCCCACTTGGATTGTGTATTGATTCCAAACGCTAGTTCCACCAGCGATCGCCTGGGGCAAACGCAGGCCCGGCAAACCGGCGAGACCCTGTTGATAGCGCTGGGCGATCGCGGTGCGCTGTTGGTTCCACTGATCGAGCGATCGCAACTTAATTTGCAGAATCACCGCCTGAATGGCATCGAGGCGACTATTCACCCCGATCGCCTCGTGGTAGTAGCGTTGGCGCTGGCCATGCTCCCGCAACATCCGCAAATCCGCCGCCAGTTGAGGATCGTTCACGGTCATGGCCCCGCCATCGCCGCAAGCGCCCAAATTTTTGGTGGGATAGAAACTAAAGCAACCCACGTGGCCAATGCTGCCCACCCGTCGATCGCCCCACTTTGCTCCCGTGGCCTGGGCACAATCTTCAATCACCCACAGGTTGCTGGCCCGGGCGATCGTCATCAGCCGCTCCATATCCACCGGCTGGCCAAACAGGTGTACGGGAATAATCGCTTTGGTGCGCGGCCCGATCGCCCGTTCCACCGCGTCCAGATCCAGGTTAAAGGTCTCCGCATCCACATCCACAAACACCGGAACCGCACCCACTGCGCTCACGGTTTCCGTGGTGGCAATGAAGGTGAAAGGCGGCACAATCACCTCATCCCCCGGGCCAACACCCAGGGCCCGCAACGCCAAATACAGAGCATCGGTTCCGGAATTACAGGCCACACAGAATTCCGTACCCACATAGCGGGCAAAATCCTGCTCAAAGGACTCGATCGCCGCGCCGCCAATGTATTTACCGGAAGCCAATACCTCCAAGACCGCCGCATTCACTTCGTCGCGAATTTGCGGAAATTGCTCCGTTAGATTAAACGCAGGAACGTTACTCACCACGCACACCACACCATCACATTGATTTTAGGGTGACATCCTTCCTGCCTTGAAGCAACGGGGCAAGGGTTAATCAATACCTGAACGAATGCCTACACTGCTGAATCAATTGCTGGGATGGCAACGGAATTCTGACTATGCTATTTTATTCATAGTCGGTATGAGTTTAGATAAAGCATCCATGACCAGCGCCGCTTCTGCACCCAACACCGTTGAAAATGTCGTGATCATCGGTTCCGGCCCCGCCGGTTACACGGCTGCCATCTATGCCGCTCGTGCCAACTTGAAACCTTTTATGTTTGCGGGCTTCCAGGCGGGCGGTCTGCCCGGTGGCCAACTGATGACCACCACGGAAGTGGAAAATTTCCCCGGCTTCCCGGAGGGCATCACGGGCCCACAATTGATGGATCGGATGCGCGCCCAGGCGGAACGGTGGGGCACGGAGGTGGTGACGGAAGATGTCACCTTTGTGGACTTGAGCCAGCGGCCCTTTGTGGTGCGATCGACCGATCGGGAATTGCGAGCCCACAGCGTCATCATTGCCACCGGAGCCACGGCCAAGCGGCTGGGGCTGCCCAGCGAAACGGAATTTTGGAACCGGGGCATTTCCGCCTGCGCCATTTGTGATGGAGCCATGCCCATGTTCCAAAACGCCGAGCTGGTGGTGATTGGTGGGGGCGACTCGGCCGCCGAAGAAGCGATGTACCTGACGAAATATGGCTCACGGGTGCATTTGTTGGTGCGATCGGACAAAATGCGGGCCAGCAAGGCCATGCAAGACCGGGTGTTGGCCAATGCCAAGATCACGGTTCATTGGCACACCACCGCGATCGATGTGGTGGGGGACGAAACGGGCATGACCGGCCTACGGGTCCAGCACCAGCAAACCGGCGAAGAATCAACGATCGCCGCCCGTGGTTTGTTCTACGCGATCGGGCACAAACCCAACACCGATTTGTTTGTGGGGCAGCTTGACCTAGACGAGGTGGGCTATATCAAAACCCGTCCCCACAGCGTGGAAACCAGCGTGGAAGGGGTGTTTGCGGCCGGTGATGTGCAAGATCATGAATATCGGCAAGCGATCACGGCGGCCGGAACCGGTTGCGCAGCGGCCCTGTTGGCGGAACGGTGGCTTTCGGCTCAGGGCTTGGCCCAGGAGGTGAAGCGCGACAGCACCGAGCCAACGGCGGCCTCCGTGACCGAAGACAAGCCGATCGTGGCGGATACGGAAGAAACTTTCAATCCACAAGCCACACGCCACTTTGGCGGCTACGCGGTTCGCAAGCTTTACCACGAGACCGATCGCCCCTTGGTGGTGAAGTTCGTTGCCCCCGATTGCGGCCCTTGCCACATCCTGAAGCCCATGCTGGATAAGGTGGTGGATGAATTTGAGGGGCAAATCCACTTTGTGGAGGTGGATGTGAAGGATGAGCCACAAATTGCCGAAGGGGCGGGGGTCACCGGAACGCCAACGGTGATGATTTTCCACAACAAGGCCAAGGCAGCGGAGTTTCGCGGCGTGAAGCAAAAGAGTGAGTATCGCCAGGCGATCGCCCAACTCCTGAGCTAAGTTGCCATAAGGCGATCGAACGATCAGACCCAAGGGAGACTGGTGCGATCGCCCAAACCCGATTGGGAAATCCAGCGCTTGTTCCCCTGCAACAGGGTGTGACAAGCCCAAGCTGGATCCGTGTTGGGGTGATCCACTCGATAGTGACCGCCGCGACTTTCCGTTCGGAACAGGGCACTCTCCAGCAACGAGGTGGCCACATCCAGCAAGTTGCGTGTTTCCACCCACTGATGTACCGCCGAGATTGCGCGATCGTCCAAAATTTGGCAGGTTTCACCCGGCTGCAATTGGGTCAACAATTGTTGAATCGGCAAGTTGCGCAGGGTGGATTGGGCCGCTTGCAACTGGGCGATCGCGTCGATCAGGGTCGATGATTTGCGACAAATGCCCGCCGCACTCCAAACCAGCTTGGGCAAATAATTTCGCCAGTGCGCCAAGTCCGGCGATGGCTCAAAGGCGATGGTCGGCAGCGACAAGCACCGCTCGATCGGCAGTACCGACCCTTGGGCCACGGTCAAGTTTCGGAACTGGGCCCCAAACACAATGCATTCCAACAAGGAATTACTGGCCAAGCGATTGGCCCCATGCACCCCGGTGCTGGCGGTTTCGCCCACGGCATATAGCCCCCCTAAGGAGGTGCAATTGGCTCGATCGGTCGCAATGCCCCCCATCCAATAGTGGGCCGCGGGCGACACGGGAATCGGCTCCCGCAGCGGATCGATGCCCCAATCACGACAAGCCTTCAAGATATTGGGAAACCGGTGCAAAATTTGCGCTTCGGGAATGGGTTGTAAGTCCAACCACACCCGATCGCCCCCATGCCGTTGCAAGTGGGAATAGACGGCCCGACTGACTGCATCACGCGGGGCCAACTCTCCCGCTTCATGAAAATCAAAAGCAAACCGCCGCCCTTGGTCATCCACCAAGTGGGCCCCCTCACCCCGCACCGCCTCGCTGATGAGAAAGTGCGGTGCGCCGGGAATATCCAAGGCCGTGGGGTGAAACTGCACAAATTCCAAGTCGCGCAGCACGGCCCCAGCGCGATAGGCCATGGCCACGCCGTCGCCCGTGCTAACGCTGGGATTGGTGGTGTGGGCAAAAACCTGGCCGCCGCCGCCCGTGGCCAAGATCGTGGCTCCGGCCGCCAGCCACCGCAGTTGCCCTTCCTGCAAACAGGCAATTCCTTGGCAACTTTGTCGATCGGGGGTCAGCCACAGGTCAATCGCCAGGGTTTCCGACAGCACCGTAATGTTCGATCGCTCCAACACCCGCGCCACCAAGGCACTCACCACCGCTCGCCCCGTTGCATCCGCCGCATGGAGCACCCGCCGTCGGGAGTGAGCCGCCTCCAGGGTGACGGCCAACTGTCCCTGATCGCGATCGAACGCCACCCCCAGTTCCACCAACTGCGCCACGCAGGCCGGCGCTTCCGCCACCAAAAATTCCACCGCCACCCGATCGCACAGGCCCGCCCCTGCCGCCAGCGTGTCGGCCACATGCAACGCCACCGAATCATCGGGAGCCGTCACCGCCGCCAGCCCCCCTTGGGCCCAATCACTCGCCGATCGCGACACCGTGGCCTTGGTCACCACCGCCACCGACAGCTCAGCCGGTAAACAGAGGGCTGAATATAACCCCGCCGCCCCACAACCCACCACGATCACATCAAAGCGATCGACCGTTGGGCGCTCAATTTCCACAGCCGGCAAAGGGTCATGCATCATTGGGCACAGAAAGCTAAAAATCGTGGGATTGCCAAGCAAAAGCGCCACAGCCAGCGATCACCGCCGCCAAGCCGCAACAGACGCTGCATGTCTCGGATCACTGCCCGAGACCTAACGAGATTCAACCAGATTTAAGCAAAAGGCGATCGCGCCGGGAGCTAAACCACCGCTGCGCAATCGCCTTTAATAATCTAGTTCACGGATTCCGGATACGGGAATTCCGAGTGCGGGGCCCCAAACCCGATGGAGCAATCAAACCGGCCAAGCCGATCATCGGGCGGGGTGAGTCACTATCTTCGGTTCCAGTGGCAATATTGCGATCACCGGAACCCTTGATTAGCCCTTTGATTAGTCTTGGAAACCAATCAGGGGCAACCTAACGTTATTTGTAAACGCCATCGTTAATGCGGTGATCCCCTTCATTGAAGATCGGATCCTGTTCCGTCACCGTGAAGGTGCCCGCATCCAAGTAATCCTTTAAAAGGCTCTGTTGCCGATCGCTCAGGCCGCCAATCTTCAGCACTTCTTCCGGCGCACTGTAGGGCGCATTCGCAATAATCTTTTGCGCCAACGTCGGGTACAGACCCCGGTAAGCCTTGAAGTTGCTGATATTGGTATTGTTCAAATCAATTTTTTTGCCAAATTCCGTCGCCAACTTGGCATCGGCATTGTTTAAAGATGCTTCAGCCCATGCAGCCTGAGGATAGCCCGCGCCAATCCACGTGAGCGCGACCAGGGCGATCGCAAATACCAGGCGAACAAACCGTTTCATGAGAACCGGTACCTCCTTACAAGACACAGCAAATCATGGCGGAACCACCAACGCGATCGCGCTTCGCTCTCAGTTACCCATGGGCACCGAGACTGGGCAACGGCCTTCGCTGGTGAAAAAGTCGAATAATATCACCAGTATCTCAAGTTTCGAGCCACCTGCGACCGGGCTGATGGAAGCCCCACCAACCTTTTTCGCTATTGCTCGCAAACAGACAAACGGGCGAGAGCCAGTCGAGAGCTAATTGTTGCATAGATTTTGGGCGTGCGATCGCCCATTCTTGACTGCCACCCTTAGGCCCAACAGGCTCCCGAGCCTTAAACCATCGCTTCCGCCCGTTGACTATTCTTCAGGCGCAATTCCTCCGCCAAGAACTGCTGCACTTGCTCTTCAATTTCCGATCGCACAATTTCGCGATATTCCATGAAATGTTCAATTTGGGCGCAAACCGATAGATAGCTGCTGATGCCACCGGGGTTATGCCGCCACATATTCCAAAGGTTGCGCCAGAACTGCCAGCGCGTTTTCCGCAACGCCCCCTGCCGCCAACAAATGGTCAGCAATGCCCGAACCGTCACCCAGTTAATGGGCTTGCGCGATCCCTTGCCCTTCTTGGGATAGGTCGCTTCCCCCAGCAAGCGGAAGTGGCGATAAACCCGATCTAAAAACCGTTCCGGATCGTAGAGTTCATAGAAAGCCGCCACATATTCCCGCGCAATGTCTTCGAGGGGGCGCGTGGGCACAAAGTTCATCAATGTGGTTTGGTTGATGTTGGCCGACTTGCTGCGCAGCCGCCCTTCCCGCTCCAATCGATGCCAAAGGGCCGTATCCGGCAAGGCTTGCAACATGCTGAACAGGGCGGTGGGAATTGCCGTTTTTTCCACAAATTGCACAATTCTTGCGCCCGCACCGGCTTTTTCCCCATCAAAACCGATGATAAAACCGGCCATCACCCGCAGGCCCGATCGGGCAATGGCGATCACCGCCTCGCTCAAGGAATCTCGGGTATTTTGATGCTTTTGGGTCAGGGTCAGGCTCTCCTCATCGGGCGTTTCAATGCCCAAAAACACAGCCCCAAAGTTGCACTGCACCATCATATCCATCAGTTCTTGATCCTGAGCCAAGTCCACCGAAGCTTCCGTGGCAAAGGAGAAGGGATATTGATGCTCCACCATCCAAGGCAACAGCTCTTTTAGGAACAGCTTCACATTGCGTTTGTTGCCAATGAAGTTGTCATCCACCATGAAGATGCTGCGCCGCCATCCCAACTCATACAGGTAGTCCAATTCTCGCAAGAGTTGTTGAGGCGTTTTGGTGCGCGGCTTGCGACCATAGAGCACAATAATGTCGCAGAATTCGCACTGGAACGGACAGCCCCGCGAAAATTGCACCGACATTTCCGCATAAGCATCAAATTCCAGCAGGTCGAAGCGCGGAATGGGCGTTTCGGTTACGTCGGGCTTCACCCCGTTGGCGCGGAAAGTGCCCGCTAGCTCGCCTCGTTCGATCGCCTCCACAAACAGGGGCAGGGTAATTTCCCCTTCATCCAAAATCAGATAATCGGCCCCCACATCGCTCACTTCCTGCGGCAGGGCCGTGGCATAGGGGCCGCCCACGGCAACCCGTTTGCCCCGTTGTTTTGCGGCTCTGATGCGATCGAGCAAATCATCTTTTTGCACAATCATCGCCGACAAAATCACCAAATCAGCCCAATCCCACTCCGCTTCGGTGATGTCACGGACATTACAATCCACCAGCTTAAAATTCCAGCTTTGGGGCAAAAGCGCCGCCACCGTCACCAATCCCAAGGGCGGGAGCATTGCCTTGCGATCGAGCAAGGCTAGGGTTTTCTCAAAGGACCAAAAGCTTTTCGGAAAAAGAGGATATAGCAGCAGGACGTTCATCAAAAACTCCAGGAATGATCATTCCTTATGGTTGTTTTTTGGATCGCTGTTTGAAAGAAATCAGTGACTCAAGCCAGTAAAATTTGCCAATAGTTGCCAATAGTCGATTCTTTGTCCCATTGCTTGGATGCAAAACCCAACAAAATTTCATTCCACTATAGCAACAGAAGCCCAAAATCATGGTTAGGGTCCTGTTGAGTAATACCGTTTGCGCCCATGGGATTGCACCGACATTACATCCCTAGGTGTTGGTGGAGATTGGCCAAAGTTTTGAATCTCGATCGAGAACAATTGACCAACGATCGGCCCTAGGATTTTCCACACGGTCCTGGTCTTCATCTCAATTCGCCAGTTAGACCAAACTTGGGTCAAGGGAGGCAATTGATTGGATTTTAATTTGGATTTTAATCAAGTTGAATTTTAAAAATCCAGTTCCAGGGATCGATGATGGGCGGTTAAAAACCGATCAAGATTGTCGTAGGTGGCGGCATAGGTGACGCTTTCGGTGTCATAGCCCTTGAGGTTTACGCGATATTCCTGAAAAATCTCGCAGGCAGAGCCATTCAAGGCACAGAGATACTGGTAGGTGGTTTTCCCGATCGCCACGTCCAGTTGCAATTCCTTGGTGCAAGACTCTAACCGAAAGGCGGCGTTCACCGTGTCGCCCAGGGCGGTGTAATCAGGGCGATCGTTGCTGCCGGTGTTGCCAACCATGGCATAGCCCGTGTTGGCCCCGGTGCCAATTCGCAACGGAAAGGGCAAAGGATAGTGCAAATGCAAGTCGCGGGTCATTTTTTGCAGTGCATTGACCGCCTCAAAAATTTGCAGCACTTCCCGGGGACTCACTTCCTGTTCCCCGTGAATCCACACGGCCATCACAGCATCGCCGATATATTTATCCACCCAACTGCCGGATTCACGGATGATGTTGCCCGCTTGGCGAAACCAAGTCCCGATCGCCTCCGAGAGGACTTTTTCGTCCGTCTGTCGGGTCAGCCCCGTGAAATTCCGAATATCAGCCACCAAAATCGTGATCAGCCGTCGCACATGGAGCGTTGCAGTCACAGAAAATTCAAAACTATCGCTGGTGCTGTAGTCCCGATCGTGGGCGGGCGCATAAAAATCCAGTTCCGTTTGGCCAAAGGTCAGGCGATCGCCGCTTTGCAGGGTGACGGGAATGCTCACCCGGCGGCCATTCACGAAGGAACCATTGCGACTTCCCAGATCAATCAAATAGAACGCGCCATCCTCCATGCACTGGAGCATGGCATGGTTGCGCGAGATCCAAGGATCGCCCAGCACAAAATCATTGTCTGGGCTACGACCGATCGTCCAGCAAGCGCTACCGACAAGGGGTAAGTACCGGCTGCCGGATTCGGTTCTCAGAATTAAATGCGGACAGGGCTGGAGCGTAACCACGCGCGCACAAGTGAAAGTCCTGGAGACTAGGTGTTGTTTTAGTCCGGCACAATATACACCGCCATTGACAGCTCCTCCGTACAGCCTGTGCAGATTTTGGGCTACGCCACGGTTGGGGCCAACGGGGCCGAGTAGGCAAATTAGGCAAACAGGGCACTCAGCCAGAATAGGCCATCGACAAAGAGAGTGCCCAACAGGGCCGCACTAAACACCATCCAGCCAGCATCCTCGGATCGCTTGGCCCACCAACCCGCGCCCAGGCCAGCAAACAGCAACGTACCCGCCAGCAACGCGGCCCAGCCCAGGCCAAAGGGGGTATGCATTTTGGCCAAGGCTCCGTGCAGGATCGGGGCAACGGTGTGAAGATCGGCACTTTCGGCGGCGATCGCCTCGCGCCAGGCGGGCATCAGATCCACGCAATAGAAATAGCTATCGGTGATGGCGGTTCCCAACAAGGAGCCGAGATAGAACAGGCTGCCAATGCGTCCCCAGCTCGATCGCACGGAGATTAGCGCCAGGGGCAGGGCGATCGCCTCCATGGGCAGGTGGACTGTGGGTTCCCAACGCAACCAGCCCCAATAGAGCGAACCCGCCAGCCAACTCCAGCTAAACCCCACCAACAGATCGCCCCAAACCCGCCACTTGGGCGACTCCAGCCACCGGGCCCCCAACAGGCTCCAAACCAGGGTGAGGGCGGTGCAAAGGATGGGAAACGATCGCACCAAGGGGGCTTCCACAAACACGGGGCCCGACACCAGGAACAACCCCGCCACAAACATCCAGCCCAAGGCCACGGGCGATCGGCTGGCGATCGGCGGGGCAGGGGGAATCAGGGTTGTCTCATCAGGGCAATCACTAGCCGAGGCATCCGCCGCCAAATTCGCGGACATCAAACGACCGGGGCCAGCCGATCGGCGAAACGGCGTAATGGCGCTGGCAGAGGAGGGATAGGCAACCAAAATGAGAAAACCTGCGACTTTGGTTAGGTTTATTAATTTTTATCTTTAGTTTTCTTAACATACCATAGCCCCCACGGTGCATCACCGATAGCAGTTGGTTTTCGAGATGCGGCAAAATCAGCCACAATATCAGCCGCGATTGGAATGATGGCGGAGGAACGCCGTTGGGTAGCATGGCAAGGAAGGCGGATTGCGAATCAAGGACATCGTATTCAGTCCTTAGCATCAGTCCTTAGAAATTCAGCAGAAATTCAGAACAGTGGTTGAAGGTGCTGAGCATTTTCAGGCATGGTTGGGGCCAATCAGGTTTAACGATGGGTAATTCACAGCAAGGGCGATCGAGCAGCAAAGGGCAGAGTCAAATCAAGCGGGTTTACCGCTGGTGGGCCGGGATGGGGCTGGGGGTTTGGCTGGTGGGCTTGGGGGCTGCGGCCCAAGCGGCTGACCCAACGGTTCCGGTGAGTGATGGTGTGAGCTGGCTGGAGGCGATCGGTCTGGGGCTGGTGCAAGGGCTGACGGAATTTTTACCGATCAGCAGCACGGCCCACCTGAAGGTTGTGCCCGTGGTGCTCGGTTGGGGCGATCCGGGCGTGGCCTACACGGCGGTGATCCAACTGGGGAGCATCGCGGCGGTGCTGACTTATTTTTGGGCAGATTTAACGGCCCTGGCGATCGGGTCGGCCCAAGCCATTTCCCGCAAGGATTGGGGCGATCGGCAGTTTCGGATTGCCCTTGGCATTGGTCTGGGAACGTTGCCCATTGTGGCTGGCGGCTTAGCAATTAAGAAATTCATCCCCGATTTTGACAATTCCCCGCTCCGGAGCTTGGGGGCGATCGCGATCGCCTCGATCGTCATGGCCCTGCTGCTGGGTTTAGCGGAAGTGACCGGCAGCCGCCACCGCCACTACAACTCCCTGGGGCTGAACGATGGATTAATTTTAGGGGCGGCCCAGGCCCTGGCCCTGATTCCCGGGGTCTCGCGATCGGGATCAACCCTGACGGCGGGCCTGTTGTCCGGCATCGATCGGGCGGCGGCGGCGCGTTTCTCCTTTCTGCTGGGCATCCCCGCCATTACCCTGGCGGGGTTGGTGGAACTGGTGGGTGTTTTGAAAGAAGGGTTGCCGGCCGGTGCGGGGTTGTCGCTAACGGTGGGCGTTGTGGTGGCGGCGGTGTCGTCCTATGCGGCGATCGCTTGGTTGCTGAAGTTTTTGCAGACCCAAAACACTTGGATTTTTGTGATCTATCGGTTGATCTTTGGGGTGGCGATTTTGGGGTCGATCGGGTTTGGGTGGCTGCCCAATCAATAACCAGTTTCCATTGCCAAGGTGGCCTTGACCTGTTTTAGGCGATCGAGCAAGGCCAGGGGCAATTGAAATTGATTTAAGCTGTCGCGGCGTTCAGCCCTGGTACTCGGGGCGGGGCCATGGTAGTCACTGCCGCCTGTGGCCAACAATCCATAGCGATCGCACAGTTCCAAAAGGCGCTTTTGCTCCGTCAGGCTGTGGTTGGGATGATAAACCTCCAAGCCCAACAGCCCCGCCGCCACCAGTTCCGGCAAGGTGTCTTCCACATTGCCCCCACGAAACAGGTAAGGATGGGCCCAAACGGGCACGGCCCCAGCCGATCGGAGCAGGTTCATGCCCTCCACGATCGAAAATTTGTCGTACTGCACATGGGCCGGGCGATCATCCCCCAAAAATCGGGTAAACGCTTCCTGGGCCGACGTGACATGGCCCGCCGCCACCAGCGCTTGGGCGATGTGCGGTCGGCCGGGAGCCATGTTGCCTGGTAATTCCGGCAGCTCGATCGGGTAGCCCAACTCCGCCAGCTTTTCCGCCATGCGTTGGGCCCGCTGGCGACGGCCGGCCAAGCGCACGGCCAGCGGTTCATGAATTCGATCGCGATCGGGATAAAACCCCAAAATATGGAGCGATCGCCCGTTGTGAACCACGCTCAGTTCCAACCCCGGCACAATTTCGAGCCGATCGCCCGCCGCCTCGATCGCCTCATCCAAACCAGCGCAGGTATCGTGATCCGTAATGGCCAGGGCCCGCACCCCCGCCTCGATCGCCGCCGCCACCAACTCCGTCGGAGTCAGCGTGCCATCGGAAAACGTCGTATGACAATGCAATTCCAGCAAAATTTCCTCCTGCCCCTTTTGCCCATTCCTGTCTAGATTCTGATCTGGATCAGATCCAGGTCAGAATCCGAATCTTTCTGAATCTTGGCTACTCCTGGCCCAGTCCCCGGCAGTCGTCGCCAAACCTGAGACAGGCTTCGGGGTATCTGTTACAAATCTTCACCAAAGCTGCCACCGATTGACACCCCCGACCAAGGCCTTTTGTGGAGAATCTGGGATCAGCAACAGCCCTCTGAATCGATCGCCCCTAAGTAAACCCAAGCCAACGATTTCCCGATCGACGAAAACCGACTGGGCAATGGTTTGACCCCATTTTTGCTAAGGGGTCTCGGCCCATTCCAGCCCCGGGCGATCGCCCCAATCAGGGGTCAATTCGCCCGAAGGTTTTGCCGCGAAAAAACTTTGGTAGAGTGGAAACGATATTCCGATACTCTCGATATTATGAGCGTAGTTAGCCAAGTCATTCTGAAAGCCGACGACGAGCTTCGCTACCCTAGCAGTGGCGAGCTTAAGAGCATCTCGGAATTTTTAAAAACCGGCGAGCAGCGTATTCGGATTGCCCAAACGCTGGCCGACAGTGAGAAAAAGATTGTGCAAGAAGCCAGCCGCAAGCTGTGGCAACGTCGTCCGGACTTTATTGCTCCCGGCGGCAATGCCTATGGCCAACGGGAGCGGAACCAGTGCCTTCGGGACTATGGCTGGTATCTGCGACTGGTGACCTACGGCGTGTTGGCGGGCGACAAAGAACCGATCGAAACCATTGGTCTGGTGGGCGCACGCGAAATGTACAACTCCTTGGGTGTCCCGCTGCCGGGGATGGTGGAAGCCGTGCGTTGTCTCAAGGAAGCCACTTTGGGCCTTCTGAGCACCGAAGATGCCGCCGCCACCGAGCCTTACTTCGATTACATCATTCAGGGAATGGCGGCCTAGGGCCGTTCCTTCAGAGACCAAAAACCCATGAAATTTGGTTTGCGTTCAAGGTCGTTTTCGGGCGATCGTGGTGGGCGCAGGCTGCAATCACAGGGGGTGGAGATGTGGGCTGCATCTCTACCCCTTTGCGTGTCTGAGGCTGGCTGAAACGGCTGCTCTCGGCCCACATCTGACCAAACAGAACGCTAGCAGCAATCCAGCATTAGCAAGAATTAGAACCAAGAATTCAGAAATTAGAAATTAGAAATTAGAAATCAAAAATCAGGTGTTTGTCCCCTGTAGGTGCAATTAGGCGATGGTTTGTGGATTTTTGAACTTGTGCAAACCGGCGGGCTTCACGTCCCACGATTGCGTGGCCAAAGTACGGCGGCTGACGCGGTGCAAACGGACGGGCCATGGGGGCACGTTGGATCCGGCCGCGATCGGGGTGTTGCCGATCGCCCTGGGGCCCGCCACCCGTCTGTTGCAATTTTTGCCGGGGGCCAAATCCTACGCAGCCACGGTGCGCCTTGGCATCACCACCACCACCGATGACCTGGAAGGGGAAGTGCTGACGGCGCGATCGCCCGAGGCCTTAACCAGCCTCACCTTAGAAGCCATTTCCAGCCAAATATCGCAATTCATCGGCCCAATTCGACAGATTCCCCCCCAATACAGCGCTATTCAGGTGGATGGGCAGCGGCTCTATGATTTAGCGCGACAAGGTAAGACCGTGGAAGTGCCGGAGCGACAAGTGCAGGTCGATCGAATCACGATCGAGGCTTGGCGACCAGGAGCCGAACCGGAGTTGGACTTAACCATCGACTGTGGCCCCGGAACCTATATCCGCTCGATCGCCCGAGATCTGGGCGCGGCCTTGGGCGTGGGGGGCACGTTGGCCCATTTGAAACGAACGGCCAGCGGTGGCTTCACCTTGGAAGACAGCCTGACACTGGAGCAATTGGAAGCGGCGATCGGGCAAGGGTGGCAACCGATCGACCCAGCCTTGGGCTTAACCCATCTGCCCACGGTGACCTTGGCGGAAGAGGCCGTGAAGCGCTGGTTTTTTGGCCAAGCGATCACCCTCGCGGAATGGCCCCCAACACCGCAATGCGGCGAATCCCTCAAGCAAGAGCAAACCGACCCGATCGCCCGTGTTTTGGATCAGTCCGGTCGGTTGTTGGGAGTTGGGGCCCTAACGACGGAAGAGGCGGGGCCGCTATTGGCTCCGCGTGTCGTCTTGCCAGCCGATTGAAATGCCACGGGCCCGATGACGACACAGGCCATGCAGGGCCACTTGCAGAGCATAGCCAAACCACTTCAAAACCAATCGGCTTCGGGATCGGAATCTATTCCAGAATTCATGCCGGAATTAAGGCCGGCCTGATTAACCGAGGGGAATTGTTTTTCCAGGGCAGCCCAGTCCATTTCGGAAGCCGGCCGATCGGTCGTCAGTTGCCCTTGCGTTAACACCCAACAGCGGGTGGCGATCGGGGCAGCCCTCAGGCCGGCGATTGTGGTGGCGGTGCAAACAACTGCGGCGGTTTGGGAGCTGAATGCTTGATTTTGCAGCAGGTTTTGCAGGCGATCGCTCTGTTCCTTGGTTAAGCCCTCAAACCCATCGCCCAACAGCAACACCAACGGTTGCAACAAACTAGCCCGCGCGATCGCCACCCAATGTTGCTCGGCGGCGGTCAGTTGAAAGGCTTGGCGGGTTAACCAACTGGCGGGAATCCCAAAGCGATCGCAGGTTTCCTGAATGGCCGCCTCGATCGCCCGGGAGTCTTGGCCCAGCAACGCCAGAGGATAGGCGAGGGTTGCCGCCACCGTCGGAGCCAGCAAGGTCGATCGAGGAGCCACCCAAGCCACCCGCCGCCGCAGGGCAACGGGATCCAGCGTTTGCACCCGCTCTCCCTGCACCAGCACATCGCCAGCCGTTGGCTCCGACAGCCGCACCCACCAGCGCAAAATCTCCGGGGCCTGTGCCCCCACAATCAACAGCCGCTCTCCGGGTTCGATCGCCCCCGTAATCGGCCCCAAGGGCGATCGACCGCCTTGGGTTGCGCCTTGGCAAGCTAACAGGGGCGATCGAGGGGTGGCTGCATCCATAGCAATTGGGTTGGATCGTTGGTTTTGGATTGTCGGTTTCGGATTGATTGTCTATGCCGTTGTAACGACATTCAGCCCAGGTCTAGCCCATGGCCCATGGATGAGGTCGCTGGTAGAAATATTTGCGGGAAATGCTCACGGGAAATGCCGACGAAAAATTTCCGCGAGAAATTCTGAGAAACCCAATGCGGGATTGGGCGGGTTTTCTGTCAAAATAAGTGCCAAGAAATATTACAGAACGTTATCAAAATTAGAGAGGTCGGTGATGGCGTTTTTCCGGCAGTATGTGGCTCCCTTCCTGGTGGTGTTGATCTTCGCGGTGGCATTGATCGCCGTGAGTGCGCGGATCTTCTTGCCCAATGATTTGGCCGCGCCCGCACCGATCGGGGCGATCGACTTCCCTTCCCCCATTGCTCAACAAACTACGCCCTCTGCACCGTTGCCGCCTTCCCTGTCTGCGTTGGTGCAAGGGTCTGCGCCCGATTTGGATCTCTCTGCCAGTTTGTAGCCTGCGGGTTGAAGTCTGCGGACTAATGCCGCCATGAATCAGCCATCCGACCCAGGGCCGGAGCCTGGGATGGGGCAACCATCCAATCAGTTACCCACAGGCTACCGATTACGGCGAGGGAGCCGGGCCGATCGCCCCCAATTGTTGGCGGGCTTGGCGGCCACCTACCGAGAGCTAATGCCCCTGAGTCCAGACCCAACAGCGATCGCCCTGTTGGTCGATCGGCTCTGGACGGCCGATGGGCAACTGTGGTGGGTGGAAGCGGCCACGGCTCAGGCCAGTGACGGTCAATCTAACGGTCAATCTTGGGTTGCGGGTCTGTGGTTGGGCTGGGCGATCGACCCAGAAACCGGCCAACGACGGGCTCAACTGCTTTGGCTCTATGTGCAACCGGCAGAACGGCGGCGCGGTTTGGCTCGGGCCCTGCTGCACCAAGCGGAACAGCAGGCCAAACAGGCCGGTTGTGATCGCCTGGGGCTGCAAGTGGGAGCCAGCAACCAAGCGGCGATCGCCCTTTATCAATCCTTGGGCTATCAGACCCGATCGCTGGAGCTAGTGAAATCCTGGGATGGGGCGGCGGTCAGGGACGCAGACGCACCGGCCACGCCGTGATAGAGCGAACCCAGGCCCCACAGTTGCCAAAACCAACGCACCCGCACCAACAAAACCAGGGTTAGCCCACAGCCAACCCCCATCGCCCGCCGCCAAACCGATCCCCCATCCCCGATCGTGGTTGGCCCGCCTGCCAGGGTCATGTGCATCCCGATCGCCACCAGGGCCGGAATGGCAGCCAGGTGTAAGGTGCGCCAGTGGGAGCCTAACCAGCGCATGGCTCGATCGAAACTGGTGAGGGCCAACAACGTTAGCAGCCCGATCGCCCCCACACCGGCCCAAATCCCCACCTGCTGGCGAGGGTGCAAAAAGCCCACCGCCCCCCAGTCCCAATCCAGGGAGTGATCGAGCATGTGGCCCGTATGGGCCAGGGCCAACAACCAAGCGCCCACCCCGATCGCCCGACGATAGCGCAGGGGGGCCGCCCACAACCGACTGATGGGCCGAGCGATCAGGGATAAACTCAGCAGCACCAAGGAACCATAGCCCGTCAGATCCTGCATGGCGCTGGTGCGGCCCAGGGTTAACAGCCCGATCGCGATCGTCACCCAACCGGCCATCCGAAAGAGTTGGCTGCGTCGATCTTGGCCAATGGAGCCAGCCCAAGCGCCCGTTAAAACCATGGTGGGCAAGGTTCCCAGCCCAAAGACCAGCATGGTCAGGCTGCCCCCGATCGCGCTGCCCGTTTCCGCCGCCTTAATCTGGGCCGCATACAAAAATCCACAGGGAATTAGCCCCCAAACCAGCCCCACGGCCAACGGCATCCACCAACGGGTTTGGCCAGCAATGGTGAGCATGGTTTTTTCGAGGCGATCGCGTTGGGGCCCCCGGGCCAGGGGATGCCAGAGCGGCAAGCGGGGCAACCATTGGGGTCGCACTTGGGCAAGGCCAAACCAAATCAACATTAACCCCGTCAGGACGCTCAGGCTTTGGCGCAGGGGGCTATCAATCCCCGTCAGTTGTCCGCCCGCCACCAGCAAAGATCCCAAACTCCCGATCGCCCCGCCCGCCACGGCATAGCTGAAAATTCGCCCCAAATTCAGCAACAGATGGAAGCGGCCCAACTGCCACCAGGTTTTGGCTCCCGCTTGCGGCAAGGATCGAGGGTCTCCCGACAGAGCAAAGGCCACCGCCAAAGGCCCACACATACCCGCACAGTGACCAAAACTACCCAAAAAACCCAGCGCCCAAATCAAGCCCCAGTCAAGCATCTCCCCAGATCCTGTTTTCCTGTAGTTTCCCAATGGCCCCCGGTCGATCGCTCCTGGCAACCGAAAACCTGAGGTAGTTCTAGTTCTCCGCAATGGCGCTGTTTTGGTTGAGTTCTGAACTCGATCACCATCATGCTGATTAGCTCAACCAGATTGGCTCAACCGGCTTGGCACTCAACTTGATCGGTGCAAACGGTTGGTTAACCCAATCAAGGTTCCAGCAAGGGGACAAAATTCAGCACAACGATTACGGTAAACAAGCGGGGCATTGATCCCGTCAGTATTTTTGAGCTTACCCGCAATTGGTTTCATGCCTGCCCAGTGGTATCACGGTCAACCCCTCGATCAGCGCACCATTACTCTGGATGTCACAGATCCGGGGTTGATATTTGGGGCCACAACCTTCACAACCTTGCGCATTTACGATCGCGATCTCCACGGGCCCATGACCCAATGGCTGGCCCACCGCGATCGGCTCTACAACACTCGCAGTCAGTTGGGCCTGCCCCAGCCGGATTGGGAACAGGTGGAACAGGGAGCAACCCTGTTGGCGGCTGAATATCCGGTGGTGCGGGTCACTCTTTTTTCCGATGGGCGGGAGTGGATTGTGGGGCGAGAATTGCCCTCCAATTTGGCCCAAAAACAAACACAGGGCATTGTGGCTTGGGTGGCCCAGGCAGCCCACTACCGCCGTTCGATCGCCGTTCACAAAACGGGCAATTATCTTCCCTGTTGGCTGGCATTGCAAACGGCCCAGCGACAGTTTTTGGGCCCCGAACCGGCCTCCGAAGCCATTTTGGTTGATGAGGATGGGCGCTGGCTGGAAACCAGCACGGGCAATCTTTGGGGATTTCGGGATGGGCGTTGGTGGACTCCGCCCCTGGGGGATTGCTTACCGGGCATTGCTCGATCGCACCTGATTCGCCAGCTCCAACGTCACGGGCAACTGATCGGCGTTGACCAGCCCTGGACTGCCGATTGGGTGGAAGGATTCGAGGCGATCGCCTATTCCAACAGCGTGGTGGAGGTGGTTCCTTTCCATGCGGTGCTAGATGGCCACCGGGTACATCGATTGGCGATCGAACCGGTGGCCGAACTCCAGGCTCTCTACCAATAGGGCGATCAAGCGGTTCGCGCAGGATCCGTTGGTTCAGAATCCATTGAGCATTGCTCGGCCGAGCAGCTTAGGCACTAGTTAGGCACTGCTTAGGCGCTGGTCGGGAATTTAGGCGTTAGGCATTGGCCGTGATCAGCACCTCACCCCGCAGCATTCGCCGCGCCGCATCCAGGAGGGCTTCTTCCAGGTAGGGCTTGGTGAAGTAACCCTTTGCGCCCAAGTCAACGGCCATTTTCCGGTGCTTGTCGGCTCCCCGAGAGGTGAGCATGGCCACAGGCAGTTCACAGAGGGTTTCTTCCGTCTGCAATCGCTGCAAGAGCTGCAAGCCGTCCATGCGGGGCATTTCAATATCACAGAACACCAAGTCGCAGGGCAAGCCCGATCGCAGTTTTTCCCAGGCCTCTTGACCGTCGCGGGCCTGCTCCACCTGATAACCCGCTTTCTGGAAGGTCATCTTCAGCAGCTCGCGCACCGTGATCGAGTCGTCCACAATTAACACCATCGGATCCTTTTGCTCCGTCGGTGGCTCCACGATGTGGATGTTGTCGGATTCCCAACGGCCGCTGACGGTATCGCGTCGGATGCGACCCTTCGCCAGGTCAATTAGCTCCAGCACATCGGCGATCGGCATGACGCGCCCATCACCCAGCACCGTCATCCCGGCAATGCCCAGGGGCTTGGGCACGGGGCCTTCCGGTTGCTTAATTACGATTTCTTGCTCGCCCAGCACCCGATCGACCTCGATCGCAATGAACTCACCGGCACTGCGCAACACCACGATCGCCAAGGAGTCATCCTCCTGGTTGCCGCCGTAGATGTTGCCGCGACTCAGGTGGCGGTTGTATTTCAGCAGCTCAGTGAGGGGATGCAACGTCAAGATCCGATCGCGCCAGGCAATGCAGCGGCGGCCTTCCTTATCGGTCTGCACATCCTCCGGGTGAATATCGGGCGGCGTATCTTCCACCCCATCCATCGGAAACGCGATCGTGGCGTGATCGCTCAAGCACCGCAGCGCCTTACAAATACTCAGGTTCAGGGGCAACCGGATGGTGAAGGTCGTTCCCCGTCCCAGTTCTGAATCAATGCTGATGCTGCCGCGCAATTCCTGAATTTTGCGCATCACCACATCCATGCCCACGCCGCGCCCGCCAAACTCATCGGCCTGGTCTTTGGTGCTGAAGCCCGGCAGAAACAGCATTTCATAGATTTCTTGGCGCACCATATTGCGAGCCTGGTTGGGGTCAATCAAGCCCTTCTCGATCGCCTTTTGTTTCACCCGCTCCGTATTAATCCCCGCCCCATCATCGGACAGGGAAATCACCGTTTGGTTCCCTTGATAAAACGCCCGAATGGTGAGCTTGCCGGTGGGGGGTTTGCCTGCCGCCACCCGCGCTTCAGGCGTTTCAATGCCATGCACCAGGGCGTTATTGATCATGTGGGTAATTGGACTCGATAGCTCCTGGGATAGGAACTCATCGATCGCCGTTTCTTTGCCCTCAATGATCAGATCCACGTCCTTGCCACAGCGCTCAGACACCGATCGCACTGCCCGGGGCAACCGTTCCACCGTACGCGCAAAGGTCACCATGCGCGACTTATTCAAGTTCTCTTGAATCTGGGTGGTGATTTGCCGCAGGTTCCGCACCAGTTGATCGGTTTGTTCCACCACGAAGTCAATGTCGGAGGCAGACTCCCGCACCCGCACAATCAACTCAATGATTTCTTGAGATTGGGTGTGGAAGGGGGTGAAGCGATCCAGCTCCAGTTCTCCCAAGCCCATCCGGCCGCCGTGGGTGTCAGACTCACCGCTGTGATGGGTGTCGGAATGTCCGCCGCCACTGCCGCCGCGCCGCCCCGACAGCAGGGACATTTCCAGGAGCGATCGCTCGTAAAAGTCCTGCATTCGTTGCCCCACATCCCCCAACTGCTGCACCCGTTGGGTCAGATTTTCCAAGGACTGGCGCAGGCGCTCTTGGCCCTGTTCCATGCTGTTGCGGTTCACCACCATTTCCCCAACCAGGTTGTTGAGGTTGTCCAAGTTCCGCACCGGCACTTTGATGATTTGCTCGGCCCGTAAATTGCGGTTGGCGGCCGCTTCCATTTCGCGCTGACCGTTCGCCACGGGAGTTGGGGCCGATCGAGCTGGAGACACCGCAGGGCTGGGGCCGGTCGCTGGGGCAGCCTTGGCCGGGGTCTCGAGTATCTCCACCAAAGCGTCAAAGTCTAGATCGAGGCCACCGGTACTGCCAGCGGGCGCGGGGGTTGTGGCTGGGGCCGCCGCATCGCCAAATAGATCCTCAAAGCGATCAGGGCTGTTGGTGGCGGCCGTCGTTGACAGATTCAGATTCTTCAGCAGATTATCCAGCTCATCGGCATCGCTGGCCGCTTGGCTCGCCGGAGCCGGTGCAGCGGAACCCTCTAGGGCATTGAGCAGGTCATCGAGGGTGCTGTCACCGGCCGGCGCAGATCCCGGCTCCTGATTCAGCAGTTGATCCAGATCGCCCAAATCACCCAAACCGCTGAGGCCGTCCATCATCGGCTCACTGGTGGGGGGCGCACCCAAGAGCGCATCCAAATCTTCCAAGTCCGAACCGGCCAGCGGATCAACCGCATCAACGGGTAATCCTAGGTCACCCAAATTACCAAAATCACCCAAAGTCCCCAAGTCTCCTAAGCCACTCAAGTCGTTTAGATCACCCAGGCCCCCGAAGTCAAAGTCATCGGCGAGATCGGCACTGGCTGCCTCCTGTGGCTCACTAAGATCCAAGGGGCTGCTCCAGTCGGCCGTTCCCATCAAGAAGTCAGGGGCTTCGCCATCAGCGGTGGCTTCCAGGCTGGTCGCTTCCCCAAAGTCCAAATCGTCCAAGGCTGCCCAATCATCATCCAGCGCAGGAGCAGGGGCCGACGCGGCAGCGGGGGCCAACAGGGCATCCAAATCCGAGAGAATGGGCGGCTCCGTGAAGTTTTCCGGAGTCCAGAGGGCGGCTGCATCATCGTTGGCCCCTGCGAGATCTGCTTCGGCCTCGGCCAGGTCTAGATCTTCTTCTAGACCGCTCAGATCGGTCGTTCGCCGATCGGAGAACAGATCTTCCAGACCTTCGGAACTGAGGGTGGAGCGATCGATCCGAATGGCTTTGGCCCCATTCACGTCGTAACTGAGGTCAGCCGCCTCATAGACCGGCTCGGCCGGCTCCGCAGAAAGCGGATCGTCCAGCAGGGTATCGATATCTTGGATAAAGTTCTCAGCGGTTGAGGTTTCCGCATCCGGCAACATCACATCGGGCGACTCCACCAACAGATCCGCGAAGGGATCCACCTCCTCCAAGGGATTGGCATTCAAGATGCCATCCAAGTCGAACTGATCAAGGGCGGGTAAGTCGTCTAGGGACGGATCCACCAGGGCCGGCATGGCGGTGGTCGGCGCGAGATCCTCATCGGTCAGATCAACGGCGCTGAAGTCGCTCAGATTATTGAAATCATCGGTCAGGTCAACAGCGCTGAAGTCACTCAGATTATTGAAATCGTTGAAGTCCAAATCAGGGGCGGAGTCTGACCAATTATCGTCCAGGTCGATCGCGGCCAAGTCAGGCAACTCCCCTGGCGACATATCCCCGAGATCCAACCCATCCCCCCAATGATCTGCGGTTGCTTCCGGGGCCGCGGCGGCCGCCACATCTAGATCAGCTAGATCAGCCAGGCCCGCATTGCCAAAGTCTAGGTCTGCATGGGCCAGATCTACGTTGGCCAAATCTGCGGCCCAAGCATCCAGATCAGCCATGTCATCGATCGCCCCAGTCTCTGGTAACGGATCGAGGGTCAGCTCTGGAGGCGCAATCTCACCCGTCAGGCCATCAATCAGATCCAACCCCAGGTCTGAGCCGAAATTGCCATCAAGATCATCCAGATTCCCCAGCGCCGGATCAATCACCGTCGTCAAATCCGGGTCATCATCTCCCAACTTTTGGAGTTCATTGGGGATCGGTTCGATCGCCGTGGGATTGCTGATCAGCTCCGTGGAGAAGGTCAGGTCGCCGCTGGGCACCACCCGCAGATCGGTGGGTTCCTCTTCCGCATCCAAGCCCAGATCGAACAGGTCATCCGAGGCAATCGGGTTGACTTCTGTGGCCGTTTCCACCGCGTCCAGCAGCGCATCCAGATCATCATCACCAATGAGATCGATCGCCCCTGAGCCTTGACCCGCATTCACCAGCAGTCCATTGCCACTCGATGGCTCATCCCCAAAGGACAACAGGTCATCGATGGACTCTAAGCCCATATCCGCCACCGAATCGGTGGTATCCATCTCATCCAGCAGATCGTAGCCCAGTGCATCCAGAGAACTGGTCAAGGCATCAGCATCCGCTGACGATTCCTCATGGGTAAAGATTAGATCTGACAGGTCATAGTCCGCGGCCTGATTTAGGGGTAACCCAGCCCCTGACTCCGAACTTTGCCCCGGCAGATCAGCCTCCAAATCCTGGGAGCTTTGGCGAAACAAGTCCGCCAACACGTCCAATTCAGCCACGCCCACTTCCGGCCCCGTGCCCGGTTCTGCCCTTGGCCGTTCCACCCGACTGGTTTGGGTGGGTGATGGAGTGGGGCTTAAATCCAGCTCATCCATCCGGGTTACGACGGTGTTGCTGGTTTCTGTAAACCAATCTTGCTCAAACTCATCGCCCTGGCTGTGGGTGATGTCGGTAATTTCGGGCGCTAATTCGTCGTTGAGTAAGTCGTCGAAGTCAAATAGATCTACATCTAGGCTGCTGGGGCTGGGGGCAACCGGCTGGGGAACCAAGGCCCGTAACTCACTGCCCAAGCAGATCTCCTGGCTGCGATCGTCCAGAACCAGATCTTGAGCCTGCTTCAGGTCGCGAATAATGGTGGGCGCTAGGGTTTTGTAGGAGTTGGTGGGGCAACCGATCGCCTGGCTGGCCGCATCCAGTAGCTCCACCCAGCCGGTAATGCGGCTGCTTTTGCCCAAGTCAGACAAGCGCTGACACATCCATTGGAGCTGCGCGCGTTGCTGAGGACTGTCCCCTTGGCGAAACAGATCCAACATTTCCCGCAACAGTTGGGGCACCTGTTGCTGAAAAACCTGATGGGTGCGATCGGCCGCCCAAGCATCCTCACTTTGGGATGAGAGGGTACGATGCAGCACGCTGGGCATGTCCACTTCATGGACGGCGAGGCCCAAACGTTCTGCCAGGGCGTTAAACGCTGGCTCCGAATCCTGTAGCACGCGGTTGCCCACTTCGGTGGTGAGGCCGAAGGGGCCCTGGAGATGGTCGAGCAGTTCCACCAGGGTGTCAAAGGCTCGCAAAAACAGGCTTTCCAACTCCCGATCGATATGGATCGGATGTTCTTTCAGGACTTTGAAAAAGTCTTCAATCCGGTGGGCGGCCTGTTGGATGCTCTCGAATTCCAACATCCCCGCGCCCCCCTTGATCGAGTGGGCCGCCCGAAAGACCTCATCCATCAGCTCCGGGTCTTCGATCGTCCCCTGCAAGTTCATGAGGCCTTGCTCGATGGTTGTGAGGTAGTCCTTGGCTTCCTCAATGAAATAACCGACGATGCGTTGCTGTTGATCTTGCATGGAACATAGCCTCCGAAGCGTTTGCCCGCATGATCAAGGGCACTGCCAGCCAACTCGATGCGGATTTGGGGCGAATCAAAAGATGGATCGACAAAGGGTTGCTGGCGACTCAAACTCGCTCACGGGGCGAGCCGCTGAACCTTCCAAGCCGTGACAATGACTTCAGAATTCAGCATGGAATCTCCAGCTTGGAATCTACTGTACTCGATCCATTTCAGATCAGCTTCCATGGATACATCTTGAACCGTCTGATCCACTTGGGTTTGATTCGTTCAAATTAGACTTGTTCAATATGGGACTGACCCAAATTGGGCTGATCCAAATCTGCCCAAATCTGATTGATCCAAACCCCCGAAGGTGAGGACTCAAGACAACCCAGGAAACGGCAGCATTCAACAGATTTTGAGCCGCGATTGGGCGATGAGCCACTGAGCAATTCGCAATTGACCACGATCGCCCCTGATGCCCCCGCTCATGGTGAGTCAGAATCACTCAGGGCTACTGATTGCTGCTGTCAACACGGAAACGCTCCACGGAGGAGAGCAGATCGCCCGCCACTCGCACCAGAATTTGCAGGGACTCGGACACCCGCTGCGATTCTTGGGAGGTGTCTTGGGCGGTCTTTTCGACCGATCGCACCACTTGAGCCACGGAGCGGGAGGTGTCCGTTTGCTCCACGGTGTCCGCCGTAATCGATCGCACCAGCACATCAATCCGGTTCGACACTTGGATGATGTCATCGAGTGCGCGCTTGGCTTGTTCCGCCAGCTTGGTTCCTTCCAACACCTGTTGTGTACCGTCTTCCATCGCTCGCATCACCAAGTTGGTTTCACTTTGGATTTGCATCACGATCTTTTCAATTTCCTTGGAAGCCTTGGCGGCGCGATCGGCCAACTGTCGCACTTCATCCGCCACGATTGCAAAGCCCTTGCCCGCTTCGCCAGCCCTGGCCGCTTCGATACTGGCGTTGAGGGCGAGCAGGTTGGTACGGGAGGCGATCGTGGCAATCAAGGCCACAATCTTGGAAATTTCTTGGGTGGATTCCGCCAGTCGCTTCACCTTGCGGGCGGTTTCCGCCACCGTTTCCCGAATTTGCAAAATCCCGGCCACGGTGCGTTCCACCGCTTCGCCTCCCTTCAAAGCGGTCGCGGAGGCGGAACGAGCCACTTCCTCGGCTTCGCGGGCACTTTCGGCCACCCGCTGAATCGAGTCGGTCATCACCTGCACAGAATTGAGGGTCACGGCCAACTCTTCCGCCTGCCGCAGTGCATCGGAGGAGAGCGATCGGGCAAAAGACTCGTTTTCCGAGGAGCGCTTGTTCACCTGCAAAGCGGCCGTTTTCACCTGCTGCACAATTTCTCGCAGGTTTTGAATGGTCAGGTTGAACGAGTCGGCCACTGCGCCCAGCACGTCGGCGGTCACTTCCGCCTGTACGGTTAGGTCGCCTCGGGCAGCCCCTTCCACGTCGTCCAGCAGCCGAATCACTTGCCGCTGGAGGTCTTCGCGAGCCTGCTCCTGTTCTTGGGCTTTGCGCTGGGCCTCGCCCATGGTGCTCAAAATCACCCGGGTCATTTGGTTAAAGGAGTTGGCCAGTTCCCCAAACTCGTCATCCCCAAAAACCCGAGCTGTGGCATGGAGACTGCCTTGGCAAACGGAATCCAACTGGGCTTGCAAATCGCCCGTGGCCCGCTCCACATGCTGGGCAGTGCGACGGCCCAGGAACAGGGCCACCCCGCCTCCGGTGGCTCCCGCCAACAGGGAGGAAACCAGGCCGATGGTGCGAATGTCGCCCATCAGTTGCGGGCTGATGCCCCGATCGCGCACATGGGTCATGGTTAAGTGCGTGGTGCCCGCCACGGCCAGGAATGACACAATCCCAGCCATCACCGCCGTGACGGTTTGCTTGGTGGTCAGGCGGGCATTGTCGAAGGAAGCCAGCCAACCATCTTCGGATGGGGTGACCGGTTCGGCGGCGCGGCTTTCGGGCTGGTCAAAGCTCAGCAGTTCTTCGTTGTTGGAACTGGTGGCGATGTTGAAAACCTCGTTGTCTCCCCCAACAAAGTTAGAGAGAGGTTCTCCCATCACGCCCAAGGAGGGTTCCCCAAGGGAAAATTCGTCGCCACCGTCCGATCGCGGCACGAATTCCGAGGAGGTGTTGGTCAAGCTGAAGTCCGGTAGGCTGCCGAGGTCGTCGAATTCATCGAAGTCATCCATGAAGTCGCTGGCGGCGGCGGCTCCGTCATCCGCGATCGCGGACAGGGCCCCGGAGGCCGGATCATCCACCGATCGAGCAGGGCTGGTGAAAGCCATGCCCGGGGCCCCGTTGATCATGTCGAGGGGGAACGCATCATCATCGGACTCCGGCTCCATGACCGGCGGCTCATTGAAGATGCCAAAATCGCCAGCCTCGTTGTCTTCTGGCTCGATCGCCCCCAAGGCTGGCTCCGGCTGTGCGTCCCAGGAGCCGCCCCCAAAGGCTGTGGCACTCAAGTCTTCAGGGTTGAACTCGTTGAACTCATCCGGGTTGAACTCTGCCCCGTTGAAGTTCCCACTGCCAAATTCCGCCAAGTCTTGGGCTGTGGCTCCCTGAAGGGTGCTGGGCCCCGCCATCATGAACAGGGTTTCTTCCACCTCATCATCGATCGGGAAAGATCCCTCGATCGGGGCCGCAAAAGGCAACTCGATTCTGGCCGCTGGCTCCTTAACCGCTGGTTCTTGCGTGCCGGCTGGCGGCGGCATGAAGAGGGTGCGATCGTCGTCGGCACTGTCCCCCACAAACACGCCAAAGGGTTCATCAAAAGCATTCGCGCCCGCCAGCGGCCCGGCCGGAGCCGGAGCCGCTGGCTCTGAGAAATCGCCAAAGCCGTCCCCAAACGTCTCGGAGCCAAAGGGATTTTCGGCCCCTGCGGCAACCTCAGCGCCACCAAAATCAGTGCCACCAAAATCAAAATCAGCCTCAGCGGCCAGGGGTTGACTCGCTAGCCCATCCGCGTCAAACACGCCAAATCCAAAATCTTCAGGGGCAGATGATTCAGAGCCTGCCGGTGCTGCCCAGTCTTCTGCAAAGGCCGCCGCGGCCGGATCGGCCGGGGTTTCGAGGTCAAAGCCCTCAAAGTCACCGAAGCCATCGGTCGCCAAGTCATTGGTCTCCGTCGAATCGGCAAAATTAGGTGGCTCAAAGCTGGCTTCAAAGGGCGCTGCGGGAGACGCTGCCCCAAAGTCACCTCCAAGATCACCAAAATCTTCAATGGGATCAGCATCCAAGTCCCCAAACACCGGAGCTGCAGAGGTGGACGCGGCAAAGTCTTCTGAGCCAGCCGCTCCAAAGCCCACCGCCTCATCAAAGCCGGCCGATTCGCCGAAGTCGAGGTCAGCCAACGCGGCTCCAAATTGATCTGCGCCAAATTGACCTGCGCCAAACTGATCGCCATCGGCCGTGTCGCCGGGCAAATCGCTCGCGAAGTCATCGGCTCCAAAGGCTGATGCGGCCAGGGGATCCGCTCCACTGGTTGCCCCAAAATCAGCTTGATCTAAGTCGAAAGACTGATCACCAAAATCCATGCTGGCCCCAAAAGCATCATCGCTGGTGGGCGATGCCGATGCCGCAAAGGGATCCGCCTCGAAGCGATCGGGCAGCCCCAAATCTGGTGCTGGTGAGGGTGTGGATTCTTCGCTTCCCCCAAAGGGATCGATCAGGAAGGGATCCGCTGCCGGATCTGAGGGGATGGCTGGTTCCGGAGACCCCAAGGCGGCGAAGGGATCATCGCTCCCTCCTAGGTCAGCACCTAGGGCGATCGCCCCGGGGTCGGCTCCCAAGTCCATTCCCGAGTCCGTGCCAAAGTCAAAGTTATCAAAACTGTTGAGGTCATTGGGATCACTGCCCGGGGATCCATCCCCGAGATCCAGCGCGCCCAAATTGCCTAAATCGGCGCTCTCAAAATCCGCATCTTCAAAGTTGACACTACCGAAGTCTGCACTGCCAAAGTCCGCGCTACCAAGCTCGCCGCTCTCTAGGTCAGCATTGGCAAAGTCCGCGTCACTTTCCAGGTCGCCCAGGGCTTCGGCCATGGTGCTGTTGCCGGCCAGTAGTCCCGTTTCCGTGCCCTGGGGGTCACTCATCAATTCATCAAAATTGAAGTCCCCATCATCAATCAACGGTTGATCGGCTAGATGGGTGTTGCCACCGTTGGTAGTGGTTTCCTGATCGCCAAAGTCGAATTGGTCAAAGTTGGGAGTTTCGTCATAACCATTACCGGCGCTCAGGGCCTGGCTGGTGGCGGCTAACCCTGAATGGGCGTATTCCACAAAGGTGGGGTCGCTGGTCAGGCTGAGCACGGACTGGTATTCCACCTGGGCCGTGTCGTATTGGTTTAGGCCATAGCAGTAGATGTGGCCTCGGAGTAAGCGAACGCTGGGATCATCGGGATAGGCCTGGGCAAGCCGATCGATCGCGGCGGCAGCTTCGGGGTAATTACCGCTGGTGTAGGCATCATTGGCCCGCTGGTAATCCTGGTTGTAATCCGTGCTGGATGCCATTGACCTTCTCCGGGACGATCGAACTCTGGCGCGTTTAGAAAATTGCGGCTGGGGGCGCGTGGGGCCGCTTGTAACAATTGGGCAAACAATTGGGCAAGTCAGGTACGAGCATAGCCGCCCATCGTACTTCGATGCTACTCCTATCCTGCGGATTGACCCAGGCGATTAGACCGCAAAATGGCCACATGATCCAGTAATTGCAGAATTCGATTGTTACTCAATCGCCACTCTCCGCGCAAAAATTCCCCGATCGGATCATTCACGCTACTCAAGGCTTCCACATTGTCCGGCTTGAGCCAATACATACCCGCCACCCGGGCCACCGCCAAGCCAAGCATCATATCCCCTTCCTCGATCGCAATCACCGGCACCTCCGCCCGATCGGTATTCAGCGGGATGGTTTCCCCCAAAAACTGCCCCAGATCCACCACCCAAATCACCTGCCCCCGAATATTCAAGGTTCCTAACAACAGGGGAGACACGTTCGGCACAGGCGTGATCCGATCGGGAGAGGGTTCACTCACCTCGCGGATAATGACCGCTGGCAACGCCAATTCCCGTCCCGAGGGTAGGTAAAACCGCAGGTGCATCTCACCTTCAGGATTTTCTAGCTCCTGAAGTTCCGGCGACTGATCATCCACACCTCCGCCGGCCAAAAAATCTGGACTTCCGACCACAGCGCTTTCCTCTGGCTCCGTAACAGACTGAAGGGCAACTGCTACCCCACAATTACGTTACGCCATGCATTCGCGATCGCACCCGATCTTTCAGGCAGTCATCACCCCGCTGGGGGCAAAGAGCCAGATTTTGATCTAGCCAAACTGCGCAATTGCCGTTGAATCACCGTTCAATTGTTGCTAATTTCGCGAAACCACACCCATCCTGCCAGATTGGCGCAAGTTTCCTCAATTAGAAGCCAATTTTCTCAACTCCAGATCACCAGATTCAGATCACTGGACTCAGATCACCAAACTTAGATCGCCGAACTCAGATCACCAGATTCCAACCTTTACCAATCAGCCGCGCAATAATTGCTTCACTGTTCCCACCAACTCTTGAGGCTGAAAGGGCTTAGCAATATAGGCATCTGCGCCTTGTCTCAGGCCCCAGTAGCGATCGAACTCTTCCCCTTTTGAGGAACACATCACCACTGGCACATCCTGCGTTGTGGGATCCGACTTCAAGCGACGACAAACTTCGTAGCCATTCATGCGGGGCATCACAATATCCAAAACGACCAGATCTGGACGCTGCTTTTGCAAACTTTCTAGCGCCTCAACACCATCGGATGCCATGTTGACGGTCAGCCCACTGCCCTGCAAGAGCTCGCCGATCATCTCTCGCTGGGCGACGCTGTCTTCGACAACTAACACTACACTCATGGCTATCTTTCTCGTTTCACTCTGCCTGCCAAGGGGGTCAATCGGGGCGCATGGGGTTCATGACGCAGCGGTGGCTCGTCACCCAAACTCTTGCATTACCGGTCATCGGAACGGGCAATGATTTATCCCAGACGCGATCGGTGCTGCTCTTACTTGAACCATCCTGATCCTGCCAGCTTTAGGGTTCCCAAATCCCTGGCAGCCAACGGACATGGCTACCGGTGAATTGAGGCACGCGAGAATTTAACGACTAGGAGATAGGGAGTGGGTGCGAACCAGCAATCAGGTTATTACCGGCGATCAATGGCCTGGGGGCAATTGCTCTGTTTTCGGCAGGATTGCCGTTGACAAGATCGGCTAATAGAGCTGTGGTGCTGGCCTATGGGCGGGCATAAACCTCACCCATGTCAAGCAATCACGGCTGGTGTTGACTAAGAACACTCAGACCCTGGCAAAATGCCGCTATGCAAGTGCGATGGCTGGCAATGATTATAGCGTCGTGATGGGCGGGCCACGTCTTTTTGCGGGTGGTTGTCACCCACGGAAATCGCAGACCTGCGCCTGAATGCTAGCAGGAACTGACAGCTCGCGCACCCGATTCTTGAGCCGAGTTGGGGCTAACCCGGTTGCGCAAGCGTAAACGATGGTTGGGTTGTTTTTCAACTTTTCTGGCCATCTTTGGGCAATCTTTAGGCAACGCGCTGGCCATTTGACATCCCGTTGGGGCTGGGCGATCGCCCGTTTGGGTTTCTCCGCGAAAGGCCCTAGACCGGTGCTAATTTGAGTCCAATTGGGCACTTTTGCTATGGTACGGGAAGAGATTCCGCCGTAGACAGCGCTAGATCGCTTATTTCCTCCTCAGGGGCTGGTTCTAAGCGACCAGAGCCGATATATCGCTCAATTAAGGCTTTTAATTCCTGGCGCTTGAAGGGCTTGGTTAGGTAGTCGGTTGCGCCGGCCAAGCGGGCTTGGGTGCGATCGAGAAACCCCTCCCGCCCCGTGATCATGATGATGGGCACATGCCGAAACAATCGAGTTTGTCGCAACATGGCGCATAGCTCATAGCCATCCAAATGGGGCATGGCAATATCGCAGAGGATCAAATCTGGCCGCAGCTCAAACACCTGGCTAATCGCTTCTAGGGCACTGAGAAAGCCCACCACGTCATAGCCCAACAACTGCAACCCCTGCTCGATCGCGCGGCAAACGGCGGGGCTGTCTTCAATGCAAACAATTCTCGGTGCTCGCGGGTTGGGATCCTGAACGGTCATGACCTGATGCCAGCGCGATCGGGCGGCCGAATGCTCCAAGGGCGGCTCGATCAGTTGCACCAACCCCTCCTGGATGTAGGGATAAAGCGCCTGGGCCACGGCCAGGAGCGGCCGCTGGCGATAGCGAGCAATTTGGCGCAGGGTAATTGACCCGGTGGCCCACTCGCTAAAGGTTTGGAGGGTTTGGGCCGGCAGCACTTCTCGCAATCGCTGAACATCCGTCAACACGGGGCACAAATCCGGCGACTGCACGTAGGGATAGAGTTGTTTCCAGTCCTGCAATTCCTGGGCCACTTGGGAAATCAGCGGGCTAACGGCCAAGCTGGTTAAGTGGGGCGCGATCGCCTCGCCCATATTGAAAATGAACCGCCCCTCATGCACCGTCAGCAAATCAAACAGGGCCTCATGCACCATTGCTTGGAGGATGTTGCGGCCCTGCACCGGCTCCAGTTGATGGGTTTCCAGCAATGCCCAAAGATATCCATATTCCGGCTCGCTGATGGAAGCCATTTTGGAAACTGACAGCTCATCAATGGCGGCTTCCAAGGCATAGCGATGGAGATAGTCCCGAAGGCGGGTTGTGCCCCCTTCCCCGGAGGTGCAGTAAACGATCGCCCCTTGGCGAAAGAAGACGAACCAACTGCGGCGATCGCCCGGGTGAGCGCCTTCCACTTCTAAATACAGTTCACCCGTGCGCTGGCCTAACTCAATCAGGTGCAGGAGGCTGCGGATATCAATCTCGCTGAGCTGTCCTTGCATAGGGCTGTCCTGGCACGGGGATAGGGGGGAGTGGGGTTGCCCAGTCCTGGCTCCATGCTATCGCGATCGATCAATCCCGAATGGCTCGATCGCAACTTTTTCAAGCTCAATTTTTAAATACATTTTGTCTAATACATTTTGTATAGTAGGGCGGTTGCCCAAGCAACCCGGCGCATCTACTCCAGCAGCGATTCAATTCAGCAGCGATTCAACCCCGAGCTAGTTTTGAATCTCAACAACTCCAGCCAACCCACCCTAAGCAACCGCAGGGAGCTGGCAGAACTTCGCCCCCAGCGGGCTGCTGGCCGGAAAATAGAAGATTGTCCCTCTCAGGTGGCTTCTGGCTGCGTTTGATAAAATCAGCATGGTTTAACCACTCTGCTCATCTTGCAGCGATCTCTCAGCCCTAGCGCTGTGAAACCGAGTCTGAAGGCCAAGAGCGGGAAAAATCAGCAATCCATGGGCAGTCTGACCGAAAAACAGGCCCCTTTTGCAGCACCGGAGAGTAAAACGCCCGGCTCGCGATCGCGAATCGGTGATTTGAAATCCAATGGGTCAAGCTGACGTGCCGATCGCCCCAGTTTCTTTGCCGGTTACGGTCAATGGCTGGTTACGGTCAACGCAGCGTCAACCCGTGGTCTAATCGAGCAAATAGGGTTGCTCGGCTGGGGCCAAAATCCCCTTGCCCCTGGGCAGGGAAAAGTGTCAATCTCACAGTGGCAGCCAAGTCACGTCTTTATAAGTTGCGTCCTTAAAAAAGCTGCATCTTGAAAGACGATGGCCAACGCCATCATCCGTAGCGCGAAGATCTCACTGAACGAACGAGGGGAAGGGCAGCGTGCTGTATCTTGCAGAAGTCGTCCAAAAACGCGGCTTGATGGGATCAAAGTCAGAATTGAAGCTGCTGGCCTGTCAAAAGGGAGAGCAGTGGAGCGCAATTACCAATGAGGATCCCATCGCTTCAGACGATGCCAGCAATTACAAAGACGGGGCATTAGTGCTGGTGGATGCGATCGGGTCAGGGGCCGATCGCAAAGTCAAGAATATTCAAGAAGGGGCCCGGCAGATTGTCAGCCTGCTGCAAAGCTATTCCCGTCAACAGGAAAAGAATAAGAGCCAGGAAGAAGAAATTCAGCAATGGATGGAGTCCCTGACTTACCAAAGCCAGGAGCTGAACCGGCGGGAACAGGAGCTCGATGAGCGGCGCGAAAAACTGGAGCAACTGGAACAGGAGTTGCGGCAGCTCGATCGCCAGCGCCAAGAGGTGCAACAGGCCCGGGAATCGGCCGATCGCCTCAATCAGGAAGTGCAACACAAGCGCCAGGAAATTGAGCAAGCTCAACATGCCCTGCGGGCCCAACAGGAGCAACTCAACCAAGAGCGCCTGGCAATGCAGCAGCAGTTAGCGCAGTCGGCGGGTCTCGATGCCCAACAGGCGGCTCAATTACAACATTTGCTGCAACAGGCTGCTTCTTCGGTGGTGGCCATGGACTATTTGCAGTCGGCGGTGGAAACTTGCCTGCAAATTACGGCGGCCCAGGAAAGCCTGCTCAACCACGCCCCAGCGGCGGAACCAACCCTTTCCCCAGAGGTGCGGGATTGGATTACGTCAGAAACTCAGACCCTGGCGGCGGCTTGGCAAGATTGGTATGCCCAGCGGGATGATCTGGATCGTGCCCGGGCCGAATGGCGGGCCCAACAAACGGCGCTCGAACTTCATCAACAGCAGCTTTCGGCCGTTGAAGGGCAACTGGCCACCCAACGCAGCTTGCAGACCCTGTTGGAGCAAGCGGCCAATGGGGATGGCCACAGCGATGCAGCCCAGCGGGTCGATCGAGCAGCCTTGGAAGCCATGCCGATCGGGGAGTTGCAAGAGCTGACGGCCCAGTTGCAGCGGGACTTGGAAAAGCTATCGCGGCTGGTGAGTGACGAGGAAGAGGAACTGAGTGCCAAGCGCCAGGCGATCGAGGAACTGCAAGGCCAAATCAACAGTGCCAATGAGTACGATCGCATTCAGCTAGAGGCAAACCTGGCCGATGAGCGCGACGGTTGCCAGATGCTGGAAGAAACCCTGGTGGGGCAACGGCGCAACCTGCAAGAGCGGGAAGAGGTGCTCCATGCCCACAAAACGGTGCTGAACAAGCGCCAGGGGCTGACTGCTCCCCGGACGGAGGGCGGCGTGGATCTGTCGCCGTTGCTCGATCGGGTGACGCAAGATCTGCAAGCCCTGGAGGAATTGCAAGCCCAATTGCGCGATCGGATTTCCACATTGGAATCCACCGTGCAAGAGGCGGAAATGACCGTGAACCAGCGCCATGGGGACGTGCAGGCCCAATTGCAAATCCTGCAAGATCGGGAACGTGAATTGCAAAGTAAGCAAATTGAGGCCATCACCCAGGGCAGCCAAGGGGGCGACACTCTGACTCAGCCCATGTCTGAGCAGGTTTCCGGCCTGCGGCAACACCTGGAAGCCCTATTGACCAACCTCACCCAGGCAACGGACACCACCCAAGCCCAGCAGGCAACGATCGGGCAAATGCAGCAAATTGTTGCGTCCCTCAGCAAGTAGCTTTCAGTGAGTAGCTTTCAGGCAACGACGCTTTAAGCAAACGGCATGGTTGCTCCGTCCTGGGCCGCTTGGGCGATCGCCTGCCATTCCTGAAGGCCTTGGCGGGCGGTGACGGTTGCCTGCTGGGCCGCCGCCTGATCAATCCAGGCCGCGAGTCGATCGGCTCCCTGTTGGGGGTCGATTTGCCGCAGTGCCGCCAACACTTGCAAGGCCAGGGTCGGGGACTGGTCGGGCCGATCGCACAACCGGGGCAGCAGTCGATCGAACGCGGCTGCCACTCGCAAATTACCTAGGGCTTCAATTAAGGCCCCCTGAACTGCCCCGTCGGTGAAGGGAGCCAGGGGCCGATCGAGCCAATCGAGCAGCAGATGAGCCACCCGGCGTTGATAGGTTTGATCGGAACTGTGATGCTGGGCGATCGCCACAATCCCCCCCAACAACAGCTCTGTTTCACCTTGGGGCAACCGCTCTCCCAAGGCCGCCAAGGCCGAGGGCAATCCCATTTGGGCCAACAGTCGCACCACCAACGCTGGTGGTAACTGTCGCCGCTCCCAGGCCGCCACCAAAGCGGCCCGCGCTGATTCATGGCCCCAGTGGCTGAGGGCCAAGGCGGCCGCCTCCGCCACCGAGGCCGCCGGATCGCTCAACAGTTGGGTGAGGGTTTGGGCGATGGTTTCTTGGGCCACTGGGCTGTGGCCCCAACGCTTGGCCCCCAAGGCCGTCACCGCCACCAACCGCACTGTGGCCTCCGAGTCTTGAGTTCCTTGCAGCAGGTGAGGCAACAAGGCGGGATGGGGCAAGCTGCCCAGGGCTTCCAAGGCGGCCCGCCGCAGGGGAGGCTGAGGAGAAGCGGCCCCAATCAGGAGGCCATTAATTGCGTCGGGGTGGTCAATTTGCCCGATCGCCTTGATCACCAAGGGCCCCCAATTTGGATCCGTGAGGTAAGGGTTCAGACAATCCAGCGCCACCGTTCGCAGTTGGGGCGATCGCTCTGCCAATTTACCCAAGGCCTCGATCGCCGCTGCCTGCACGGAGGGATCAGGCGCGATCGAGAGCAGATTCACCAGCGATTGCACCGCCGCCGGGTCGTCAAACTCTCCCAAGGCCCTGGCCACAAACCAGCATTGCTCTAAATCCAGCGCTTCATCGGTCAGCAACGCCACCAGAGCCGGAATCGCAGACTTGCCAATGGTTTTGAGCTGCCCGATCGCCTGCCAGCGCTCATAGAAATCCCCATCCGCCAAAGTCGCCAGCGCCTGATTTAACACTGGATTGCTCACTGGCTCCAGCACCTGATCTAGCGGTTGACCGGGCAGTTGTCCCAACTCCTGCTCTTGATGGTGATTCAATGGCATAGCCAACCGTTTCTGGATTGAAATGTCTGGATTAAGCTCTTGGAACCTAATCGCTTCTCAGCTTAACCGCCCCTATTGACCTATCTCTCCACTGAACTCTCTGGCAGCCATAATTTTGAAACCGTAGCAAGAGCAGTTCTGAACGATGGTAACCCTGCAAGACGCACAACAGCAGATGGGAGCAGTATGGGATCCCGCCGTGGCCGAGGGGCAAGTGCCCGCCCATTTCGGCAACGATCCGGGGGCGATCGCGGCGGTCACGACGGGGGTGGCCCTGGTGGATCGATCGCACTGGGCCCTGTTGCAATTAACAGGGGACGATCGAGCCTTGTTTTTACATAACCAAAGCACCGCCAACATCAAAACTCTGCAACCGGGCCAGGGTTGCCAAACCGTGTTGGTGACCTCCACCGCTCGCACCCTGGACTTGGCCATGGTGGCCGTGACGGCGGAAGCGCTGGATTTATTGGTGTCGCCGGGGATGGGGCCAACCCTGTTTCGCTGGCTCGATCGCTACATCTTCCCCGCCGATCGGGTCGCCCTCGCGGATATTAGCGGTCAATTCGCGATTTTCAGCCTTGTGGGGCCCCAAAGTGCCCTTTGTTTGCAACAGTTGGGGGCGACCCTTGACGACATTTCAGCCCTGGAACCCTTTGCCCACCAGACCATGATCCTGGCTCAGGATGTGTCTGTGCGGGTGCAACGGAGCAGCGGTCTGGCCACCGATGGCTATACCCTTTGGGTGAGCAACGATCGAGCCGGTGACCTGTGGCAGGCGATCGCCCAAGCGGGAGCCATTCCCCTGGGCGAACAGGCCTGGGAACAGTTGCGGATCACCGAAGGGCGACCGGCAGTGGGCCATGAGTTGACGGAAGATTACAACCCTCTAGAAGCAGGGCTATGGACAGCCGTTTCCTTTAACAAAGGCTGCTACATCGGCCAAGAAACGATCGCCCGCCTGAACACCTACAACGGCGTGAAGCTGAACCTTTGGGGATTTCGACTGCCTCGGGTGATCGCCACCCCCTGTCCGATTTTGCAAGCGGATCAGAAAGTGGGAACCCTCACCAGTTGTGTGGCCACCGAAAACGGGGCGATCGGGCTGGGCTATTTGCGCACCAAAGTGGGCGGCGCGGGCTTAAGCGTCATGATTGACCATTGCCCCACCGACGCGATCGACCTGCCCTTCATCACACGCGAACTGGCCAACACCATCGATCATTAGCGATCGTTACATTGCAATCATTGCCACTACTGGCGGGCGATCGGCCCCAAGTAGCGCTGGAGATGTGGGGAAAAGACCTCAAAAATCAGCGTGAGGGGCTGATTTCGATGCCAAAACAGGTAATGTCGCCCCCAGAGCGGCCCCGACTCTCCAAATGCGGCCTCTAGGGCCGCCGATCGCCCATAGCAAATTCCCCGCACATCGCGGTAAAGTTCCGTACGCAACCGAGCCAGACTGGCCCAGATGGGCAGCGATCGATTTTGCAAATACTCATCCACATGGCTGGCTTCCCACCAAGACGTGGCATAGGCCAACCGCTGGCCGGAAGCCGTCCGTAACCAAACCTGGCGACGTAATCGCGGCCCCGGAACCATTTCGATCGCCTCCGGGGCCCCATCCCCCGCCGGCCCCACCACCGACATATCAATCACATCCACCTCGGTTGGTTCTCCCGTCAGCAATTGCAGGTGGCGAGTGGGTGACCCATCTCCCAACAACAACATTTGCCAAGGGGGAGCCAAAAAATGGTGAGGTAAGCCCTGCTGCACAACGGTTTCATCCCCTTGCCAGGTGGGTTTCAGCCGATGCCAATCCCCATGGGATCCCAGCTCGATCGAGGGGCGATCGACGGGGGGCTGAGGTGCAGATAAATCCGCTTGTCGATCAGTAACGCTAGCAGTCAAGGTCTTTGCATTTCTTAACTTTTCTCGATCCTAACACTCACCTAAAGAAAAGGGACTGAAGCACCACCCTCGTGATGCGGCTTTCAGCATCTCCCCTGGAATTTCTGGAATTTAAGGACGCGGCGGGTCTCGATCGATTTAAGAGTCCCGTTCATCCTATCGAGAGCCTGAGTCGCAATCCTTGAGTCGCAATCTTGAGCCACAACTCTGAGCCGGAGATTATGAAAAACCGGATCACTGAAAATCAATGATCCGGTCGCAGGTTATGAGCTGAGGACGCTCAAGCCAGGTTTCAAAGTGCTCTGGATGAAGTCCAATCTGGAATTCGATGCGGATGGCGGGACTCGAACCCGCAAGGCAAAGCCACACGCCCCTCAAACGTGCGCGTATACCAATTCCGCCACATCCGCAGGTGATTCACTGATGATGCTGGCGTGAGTTTTTGGGGGTATTGCTGAACCCAACTGAGGATGTTGGGGGCAAATTATTGTTACCCGTCAAACCAGCCGTAGCAGTATAGCATTCTTCGATCGTTTTGTTGAGCCTTGGCTGAGGTTCATCAACAGATTCATGCAGATCAGGATACACATCGGGATGCAGATTGGGATGGTGCTGGAGCCAAGATCGAAGAATTGGGCTAGATACTGAATCAAATTCAATCAGTGTCAAATTCAATCGGTATCGAGCATCGAGCCAAATCTTGAGCCAAACACCAAATCTTGAGCCAAATCCAAATATTGATTGAGCCAAATCTTGAGCCGAGATTGGACGAGATCCCAAACGAGATCCCAAAGGATCCAGCACAAGCGCCACCCTCGGCCCGATTTCCCCAGACTCCGCCGCCCGATCGCCCGCAGGCCACCCACGATGATAGGATTGGCTACCGCGCCCCACCTGCGATCGTACGACAATGCGCTTTTCAAAAGTCCTGATTGCCAACCGTGGAGAAATCGCCGTTCGGGTAATCCGAGCCTGCGAAGAACTGGGAATTTCCACTGTGGCTGTTCACTCCACTGCCGATCGACAAGCCCTGCACGTGCAGCTTGCCGACGAAGCCGTTTGCATCGGCGACGCAGCCAGCAGCAAAAGCTATCTGAACATTCCCAACATCATCGCTGCCGCTCTCACCCACAACGCCACGGCCATTCACCCGGGTTACGGTTTTTTGGCAGAAAACGCAAAATTTGTCGAGATTTGTAACGATCACCAAATTGCCTTCATTGGCCCCTCGCCGGCCGCGATTCGGGCCATGGGCGACAAGTCCACCGCCAAGGAAACCATGCAACGGGCCGGCGTGCCCACGGTTCCCGGCAGCGAAGGACTGGTGCAAAACGAAGAATCGGCCCTGGAGCTGGCCAATGAGATTGGCTATCCCGTGATGATTAAGGCCACGGCGGGTGGTGGCGGTCGCGGAATGCGTTTGGTGCGCAGTGCGGAAGAGTTGCCCAAGCTGTTCCAAGCGGCCCAAGGGGAAGCGGAAGCGGCCTTTGGCAACCCGGGCCTCTACATTGAGAAATTCATTGAACGGCCGCGGCACATTGAGTTCCAAATTTTGGCCGATAGCCATGGCAACGTGATCCACCTGGGTGAGCGGGATTGTTCCATTCAGCGCCGCCACCAAAAGCTCCTGGAAGAAGCGCCCAGCCCTGTGTTGAATCCGGAGTTGCGGGAAAAAATGGGCAGCGCGGCCGTGGCAGCGGCCAAGTCGATCGACTATGTGGGCGCAGGAACGGTGGAGTTTCTGGTGGATCGATCGAGCAATTTCTATTTTATGGAAATGAACACCCGCATTCAGGTTGAACATCCAGTCACGGAAATGGTTTGCGGCCTGGACTTGATCGCTGAACAGTTGCGGATTGCCCAAGGGGAAAAACTGCGCCTCACCCAAGATCAGGTTCAGTTGCGCGGCCATGCGATCGAATGTCGAATTAATGCGGAAGATCCTGATCAAAATTTCCGCCCTTGCCCCGGTCGAATTGGGGCCTATTTGCCGCCGGGTGGCCCGGGGGTGCGGATCGATTCCCACGTTTATCCCGATTATGAAATTCCGGTCTACTACGATTCTTTGATTGGCAAATTGATTGTTTGGGGCCCCGACCGCTCCAGCGCGATCGCCCGGATGAAGCGTGCCCTGCGCGAATGTGCCATCACCGGGGTGAACACCACGATTGGTTTTCACCAAAAAATCATGGAATCGCCGGAGTTTATTGGCGGCGAAGTTTATACCAATTTTGTTGAAGAGTGGATGAGCAAAAATAAAAAGCGCTAGTCAAGCGCTAATCAAGCGCTAATCCTAACCCCTGAATTGCTGACCACCTTCCTAACCTGTTTCGGAGTCAACCATGGGCGACCATTGGATGGATTGGGCCACGGTGATTGGCTATGTGGGATTCACACTATTCATCATGTGGCAAATTGTGACCCGATCGAAGTAGCATCCCTATGCTGTTCAAGAAGTTCTGGCTCTAAAATTGTGTAAAGGTTAACTAACAGACACTTGGCTATGAGTCTCAAAAATTTTCAAGCTGAAGTTATGCGCCTAGCGGGTGAAGCTGAGCAAATGCAGCGATCGCCGCGAGAGGGTAAACCAGAAGATGCTACCAAAAGCCGTTTATTAGAGCCTTTGCTCAATGCTTTGGGCTATACGCCCGAGTGTCGTACTCCAGAAGGAAAGATCAAAAGTCTAATTCGCACTACCACTTGGGTTGATTATTTGCTCAAGCCTGAAGCTGGTACTAGACCTGTGCTGATGTTTGAGGCGAAAAGTCTGTGGGATAAGGATATTTGGGAAAGCAATAAGCAGCAGGTTTTGGATTATTTGCGCGATTACAGCTTGGATATTGCTAATGATCAGCCTGTGTTATGGATTGTTCTATCAAATTTTCGAGAATGGTATGTGTTGCGGTTGCAAGACAAGACACCATTCTGGCAGTTTAAGATTGAGAATTTGCAAAATGATCCTGAGTTGGGAGAACGGCTTTATAGTTGTTTAGCTAGGGAGAATTTACGCGGTGATCGCCTAACAGCTTACTATACAGAAAATACCAGAGAAGGCTTGGGCGCAAGGTTTCTAGCCGATTTAAAAATTTGGCGAGCAATTTTGGCGAATGGAATTAAAGCTTCACAGCCTGGGCTAAGTCTAGATCGAGTTAGAGAAGCTTCACAGGTAATTCTCAATCGTTTTTTGTTGATTCGATTATTGGAAGCCTATAGTTCCGAAATGCCCTATAACTATTTAGGGAGAATTTATTACAATTGGCAAGAAACTTTTCCTGATTTGCCCTTTATCGAAGAGCTGCGTAAGGGATTTCGGAATACTTGGGTGGGCTATAATACGGAGCTTTTTCATCCCTCTTGGGTGGATGAGTTAGACATTGAGAGCAATTATTTAGAGCCACTAATTATTGTTAATGCAGTACCTGAAAACGGGTTGCTGTATGCAATCACGGAAACTTTAACGGAATATCGTTCGATTTATAATTATGATTTCACAACTTTAACTCAGGATATTCTAGGAACTGCCTATGAGCAGTTTTTGGCTCACCAATTAATTGAAGATGGGCATCAAGTCAAGATCCTCGAAAATCAACAAACTCGCAAGCGGGAGGGAGTTTTCTATACACCCGAATATATTGTGCGGCGGATTGTCTATCAAACTTTGCAGCCTTTGGTAGAAACAAAAATTGATCAGGCGATCGCTTTACTACAAGCCCATCATTTTACGGAAGCCCATGCGATTGCTAGTTCAGTTTTAGAAATCACTGTTTGCGATCCTGCCTGTGGTTCGGGATCGTTTCTATTAGGAGCTTTTGATTATTTATTAGATGAACTAAGGCGCTACAACAAGGCTTGTGAAAATCCCAATTTAACTTCTGGTAATGGCGATTTATTTAGTCATTCAGCAGCAATTCCGATTAGTAATATCGAAGAAAGTATTGTCGTAAAAATGCTGCATGGTGTGGATCTCGACCCGCAAGCAGTACTTTTAGCAAAGTTATCGCTATGGACAAGGTTACTTCGCGCTCGTCCTAATGTTTACGGTAAGCGAAAAACACTTAATTCTAAGTTGCCCGCACTGGCTTTAAATATTAGAGTTGGTAATAGTCTGATTCATTCGCCTGCAAATTTAGAGCCTGTATCTGAGCAGTTAGTAAGGGCTGCCGATTTAGCAATTGCGGCTAGAAATGTGACTTTATCAGAACACGATCGCACTCAAGCGGTGACAAACTTAGAGCATTACATTGCCGAAATTAATCAACAAATTAATCCCACACTTGCTGCTTTCTTTGCTAGTGATGAGAGTTTACAAGAAGCAACTAAGTTGATTAAAAATCGCGAAGCTAGTGATAAAGAGGTTATTGCTATTCGTCGTTATCTCACGTCAGAATCTCCGAGAGTCCTGCAAGATTGGACAGTTACCGAACTTGAGCGATTGAAAGCACAGTTAATGTTGATTCCTACGGCTTTAGAGGAAGCAATTATTAAGCGTCCTTTTAACTGGCAGGTAGAATTTCCTCATGTTTTTGATCCACGGTTACCAGTAGATCAAAGAGGTTTCACGTCAATTATTGGCAATCCTCCATATTTCAGTGTCGATGCTACCTTTGGTAAAGGTGCATCGGAATTATTATGGTTTAAAACGATTTATGCAGATATTTACACTGATAAAACTGATATTTTGTTTTATTTTTTGCGCTGGGGTTATGAATTGCTCAAGCAAGCAGGAACGTTGAGCTTTATTGTTTCCCGTGCTTTTATTCAGGGTGATAAATCAGAAAATCTACGCAACTTTCTCAGTCGAAATACGACAATTACTCATATTCTCGATTTCTTGGGTCACAAAGTTTTTAAAGCTGGAATCGCTACTTGTATTATTCAATATCGAAAAGAAACCCCCGATATTGAAAGTAGTTTTATAACTGACTATGTCCTTGATTTTGACAAAGCTAAATCTGCAATTCCTAAAAAATTAGAATTATCTGCTCAAAATGGTTTTGCTAAAGTTGAAGTCAACCAGGAAAATCTAAAAGCCGATAGATGGGAAATTTCTCCCTATAGTCACATCTTCGATGAAATTGATCACAAAGGTCAAAAACTAGAGCTATCTAATTATGGGAAATTTATAAAAGGAATAGATACGGGACTTGATGAAGTTTTTGAGGGTGATTTTAGTCGTAAATTTCCTAAAGAGTTTTTGCGTTCTAGAGTTTCAATTTCATCTATCCACAGCTTTGGACATAAACCTTCAGAGACCCAGATCATCTATTATGGTCGAGATACTCAATGGGAAGATATTCCTAAAATCTTACAAAACCACCTGAAATCTCATCGTAATTCATTAGAGGCAAGAAAAGTTTTCAAATCTGGCGGCTATGAATGGTTTCATTTACATCGACCAAGAGTCGGATTGTTTGAGCCAAAAATATTTTTCCCACGCCGTGCCAATGCGAATAAATTCGCTGTTGATGAAGATGGATCATTAGGATTCAAAAGTGATGTTGCGGGCTTTGTAAAAGCTAAAAATGCAAGTATTGATACCCTTCATTACATTTGTGCTTTGCTCAATTCTAAACCCTTAGAGTTTCGTTATAGAGCTTTGGGTGGGATTGGTAAGCTAACAGGAAAAGGGATGTTTGAATACTTTGAAAACCAAGTGGGTAATATACCGATTCCTGTATTTGAGGAACCAGAAAATAATTCCAACTTTCAAGAACTAGCACAACTTAGCAAAGAAGCCCATCAAATTTGGCGTGATCGCTACTCGATCATCACTACTTACCAAGCTAAATTGTCAGCAATGCCATATACCGAAGTCGCTGCAACTCATTACCACAGCATCACAGGCGACTATGGTGCAGATGTGGAATATGAAAGTCCCAATCCTAACCGAGAAGGACATTTACTCTCGCTAAAAATTGAGCCGACCGTTGACGGTTATCGGCTGTTGGGAGAAATTACCGAAGATGAAGATTGGAAAGAAGGCGATCGCGAATGGGTCGAACTTGTCACCGTGAGAATCCGTAATAACTTCCTGCGCCGCTATTTATTAGCTCGATTAATTTATTTGATTGAATTTGATCAAGACTTTCGCCGTAAACAAAAGCTTACCCGCGATATTAATAACTTAGTAAATGCTGCTTTTGAAGCACTTAAGGTTTATCAATACGATCATGATCGCATTAGTAACTTGCGCGTCCTTGAAGTCATTGAACAACGAGTGCAACAAGAAGCAGGGCGATCGGACTTAGAGAATATTGTGTTGCGACAAGCCGAGATTCAATTGAGTATTGATCAAATTGCTTACAGGTTATATGGGGTCAGTGAATACCAAGAAGTAATTGAACAAGCCCTCAAAGTTACTCTTTAAAACTGAAGGATTATGAATAGAATTCGTCTTGACGTTGCGAGAGCCAGATAACTACTAGGGATACCACCACCGATAGCGGCGTGAGCCAGTCACCCCAGCGGACATAGGGGGTTTGGCGGGTGCGGCGATAGATTTCGGTGGCGTGGAGTTCGTAGACATTGGGGCGCGATCGCCAGTGGGTGACTCCGTGCGGATCGATGAAGGCGGAATAGCCGGTGTTGGCGGCGCGGGCCACCCATCGATCGGTTTCAATCGCCCGCATCACGTCTTGGGCGTGGTGTTGGGCAAACATCGTGGGCCGGTAATGGGCGTTGTTGGCTGCTGAGAGGATGAATTGCCCGCCGCCGGCCGCCTGCGATCGCGCCAACTCCGCATGGGCTGAGTCATAGCAAATCAAGGCGATCGCCTGGCCAAAGGGAGTGTTGAGGCGCTGATTGGGCTGGCCGAGGGCCAACTTGGTGTCCAGCGGCGATAGCCGATCGATCAAGCCGCCGATCACAGACTCAAAGGGAATATATTCCCCCAGGGGCACAAGGCGCACTTTGTCATAGCGACCCACGGCTTTTCCGGTGCGATCGAGGGAGATGAGGCTGTTGGTGAGGCGATCGGGTTGCTGGCGATCGGGCGCAAACAGGCCCAACCACACGGGCACAGCCCGATCGAGCACTGCCGACAGGAATTCATTGCGTCGATCGCGAGTGGCCTCCGCTGTCCAGACCATTGGCAAGGCCGTTTCGGGAATCAACACGCCGTCAACGCCCGCCTCTGCAAGAGTTTCATAGCCCCGTTGATAGCCCGTGAGGGCCCTGCGCCAACCTTCGGAGCCAAATTTCAGATCGTTGGGAATATTGCCTTGGATTACCCCGATCGTCAGGGCCGCAGCGGGGCGATCGGCTAAGGGTTGGGCAGCCAAAGCGGCCCCCAAGCCATGGCCCAACAGCAACAGCGCGATCGCCCCGGCCCACCAACGCCGCCGATGGGTCAACCAAGCTTCTGCCCAGGCTCCATTCACCCCCACAATCACCGCCGTTACCAGGGCGGGGCCCGACAATTGGCCCAAGTGCAAAATCGCTAAGTTATGAGGCGCTTGGGTCAGGCCCAATCCCGTCCAAGCCAAGGGAGATTGGTTCCAGAGCCATTCCGTCACCAACCACAGGGCTAGGCCCAGCGCCCAGCGTCCGCCGGCCGATCGCCCCGCCAATTTGCGGTGTAGCAGCCCAAACCCCACCGCCCAGCAGGCGACCTGTGACCCGGCCCAACCGGCCGCCACCAACCAGCACACCAGGGCAATGGTGAGGCTGGTGGCCCAGGACACTCCCAGCCACATCATGGGATGTAGGCCCGTGAGCCAAAACACCGCCACGAGGTTGTAGCCCAAACCCCAAAGCCAGCCCAACCCGAGTCGATCGCGCCAATTGAGCGTTGGGTTTGCCAGCAACCACCACAGCGGGGCGATCGCCACCCAGGGGAGCGGCCACCAGCCCACCGGCTCCGGCCCCAGCCCCATCACCACCCCAGCCCCCAAGGCCAGAGCCGATCGCTGCCAACGACTCCACAGCGATCGTCTTGGCCCTGGCTCGCCAGCGGTGGGCGCAACGCCGCTGGCCCAACGACTCAGAAAATCCGTGCCTTGCCCCCCGGTTTTGCGACCAAACACGCCCTAACGCCCCTGCTCGATCGCCGGTTTGGGGGTTTCGGGGGTGGGTTCGGCGCTGGGGCTGAAGGCCGGGCCAACCCAAGCCAGGGCAATGGCCCCTAGCACGATCCACTGGGTCGCTTGCAGGAGCCGATCGGGCGATCGGGGAGCCGTTGGAGGATTGGAGTTGGGGGGCAAATCCGGTTGCATAGCTAGTTTTAAGAGTGTTGTTGAGAGTGTTGGTGAGAGTGTTCTTGGGATTGCTTTTGGGATTGCTTTTAGAATGATGCTTCGGTTCAATCAGCCAAACGCTGAACCAAAATTAGTGTGACATCATCATCGGTGCGCTGGGCAATTCGATCGGACTCCAAAAACGCCCGCAGCCGATCGATCACGACGGTCAGGTCTGGGCTTTGGGCTAAAAACCGAAACAGCGGCTGAAAAAAGGGCTGAAAAGGCGATTGATCGGGTTCCTGTAAGGCCAATCGCTGCAAACCATCGGAAAATAGCGCGAGAGATTGCCAATCACCAAGCCAAGTGACCAACTGAGGCGATCGGGCGGCCCCTGGCTCCTGCAAAAATCGGGTTTCGTTGGCAAATTCTCCCTGTTCCGGCTGCGTGAGCGTTTGCCAATTGCCCTGGGCATCTTGAATCACCACCGCCCCATCGCCAATTTGGCCGATCACCAATCCCGTTGGTAAGGCCACCGTCACCACCAAGGTGCAAGCCAACTCTCGCAAGGCCAAATCCCGATCGCGTGCGGCCCGATCGACCGCCCACCGAGCCGCCCGCACCACCGCCCGCAACAACGGCAACCAATCCGCCAACGATCGGGGCGATCGCCGCCGCTGCCAACGAGGCAACAACGTTAAAACCGTTTCCACCGCCACCTGGGCCCCCAGATCGGAGGCACTGGCCGATCCGGCTCCGTCGGCCACCACCGCAAATCCTGCCCGATCGCCCAAGACCCAACCACTGGCATCTTGGCAAGGTTCCGCCGCCCGCCGATGCCGACTCCCCGCCACCGACAGGGCGATCGATGCCATCCGCATCGATTCCAGTTGCATCCCAAGTTGCAGCGATGCAACTTCCTGACCCGTGACGCTCAATCCTAACTCCTGTCTACACAAACCAGCGGCAACTCAATCATAAAGGTTGTGCCCGCCCCTAACTGGGACTCCAACCACAATCGACCGCCATGCTTTTCTTCAATCACTTGTCGAGACAGGGTTAAGCCCAAGCCGGTTCCTTTGCCAACCAATTTAGTTGTAAATAAATGCTCAAAAATTTGGCTTTGTAGCTCCTCAGCAATGCCGCGCCCGTTGTCCTGGATGGATAGGTGAACCGATTTTTGATCCGCCGAGAGGGCAGTGGTGATGATGATTTGGGGGGGATTTTCGCTGAGCGCCTGGACAGGGCGATCGCGGCAAGCTTCATCCAGTTCATCGATCGCGTTAGCCAGCAAATTCATAAACACCTGATTCAGTTGACCGGCAAAGCATTCCACTTCAGGCACATCACCATAGTTTTTAATGACCTGAATGGCAGGCCGATGATCATGGGACTTCAGGCGATGTTTTAACGGTAAAATTGTGCTGTCCAATCCATCTTGCAAATCAAAACTAACTGGATATTCACTATCTAAGCGCGAGAAGGTTCTTAAGCTATCACTAATCGTTTTAATGCGATCAATTCCCTGATTCATCGACTCCAAAAGCTTGGGCAAGTCCTGGCGAATGAATTCTAAATCCACTTCTTCAATGAGTTGTTGCACCTGCTGATGGGGATCGGGATGATGTTCCGCATAGGCATCCAACAGGGCAAACAGATCCTCCAGGTGCTCCAATGCAGGGCGAATATTGCCCTTTAAAAACCCCAAAGGATTATTAATTTCATGGGCCACCCCGGCGACCAAATTCCCCAGGGCCGACATTTTTTCACTTTGTACCAGTTGAATTTGCGCTTGCTGAAGCTGTTCCACCACCTGCTCGAGGGTCGTGGACTTTTCTAAGAGCTGAGCCTCGGATTCTTGCAAACGTCGTTCGGCCATCACTCGATCGGTCACATTCTGGGCGATCGAGTAAATGGATAGCATCTGATCTTGGTCATCAAAAACCGGCGTGTTAATCCATTCACAAATAATGACACTGCCGTCTTTGCAGATATTCTCATTTTGACAAACAACCGTTTTTCGCTCCTCTAGCAGGGCCACCATCAGCGGCTTAATTTCGGTTTGCACGGTTGGCGACACGATACGGCTAACCGGTTGTAGATAAATTTCTTCCGCAGAATAGCCAAAGATTTTTTCGGCAGCCGGGTTCCAACTGATGACACAGAAATCTTGGTTCCATTCAATCAGCGCTAAGGGGGTTTGCTGAATCAGGAAACTGAGTTTTTCAGTGATGCCAAGAAACTGGTTTGACATAACAGTCAGTTGTTGAATGGAAGGAAAATTAGCAATCTTGCTGAGTCGATGTCTGAAAAGCGTCTTGGATTATTTACCAAGCACGAATCATCACGAAGGCAAGGAGCTTAAGCCCCTTATTTGCGATGACACCTGAAAGGAGTAGCTATGGCTTTTCAGACATCTACTTAGGGATAACGCTTAGCAAGCTATCCAAACACTAAACATCAAACAATCAGCCCAGGACAGACCATAGTTATGAATATCTGTATTGGATTGAATATTTATAAAGAGTACCAGCGTATTAGAACTTTAAATTTGAGTTGCAAAATGTGCAAATAGCACCAAGTATCCTCCAATCTTAACGGATGATCCGAATGGCCGCCGTAAATTTGTGATATTTGTAGTTAAAGTTTCGATAATGCATCATCACAAATTAATCCCCCACCTTAGCTGCCGATCAGTGGTGCGTTAAAGTTCTGGAGTGATTTTGCTCAATTTTTCGCCAAAAATCAGCAGAGATGCGATTAGCGCGAAATTTCAACTCCGTTCGGGTCAAGGCGCGTTCCTTCGCCATGGAGATTCACCGGCTGCGATCGCCCGTTCCAGCGGTTCTAAACTGATTTTGCCTAGACCAATCGCGCTTGGCGATAGAACTGCACCCGATCACGCAGGGTATTAGCCGGGGTTTCTTGGCTCCAATGTTCCACCAAGGCATGGCCCAAGGCCCAAGCTTCCCGCTCCGGTGGCTGACCGTTGTCGGTCACCAGCGGCCACAGGGACAGCCAATCTAAGTTGCGCGATCGCGCTTCGCCGTCCAAGCTGGCTGTTGGTTGCAGTAGGCTAAACAGGTCGTAGGCCAGTTGCAACTTACCAACCACCAGGGGCAATTGCTCGATCGGGATGCGCTCGGCCAACAGATAGGCCAAGGTTGGAGAGCCGGTCATCACCCGCGAAATGAGTTGCAGAACGGGGCTTTTGAGAAACAGGGCCAGCCCTTGGGCGGTGGACATTTGGAACACATATTGATCGATGATGCGAGCGGCGGCCGTGGCGCGGGCTTCCCGATCGCGTAGGAAGCGGGCCAAGCGAAGTTCCTGGGCTGGGCCGATCGCCTCTAGTAATGCCAGGGAAAGGGTTTCCAGCCCCCAAGGCCCCCGCTCTCCCAACACCACAGGCAAGAATTGATCGCAATGGGCCCCCAGTAGCTCGGCGCGATATTGCACCGCTTCCCGCATCGATTGCTCCTTGGGTCGATCTCCCTCCAACCAGTCGTAGGGCGGTTGCCACTCCCGCAGGGGCCGCAAGCGATCCACCTGGGAAATGACCCCAATCACCGGAGCCGTCACCCCAGCGGCCTGCAAATCTCGCAAGCAGTCCAAATCCATCTGTAGCGCCGGATCCAGCGCTGGAGTCACCAACAGGATCACGTCTGCGGCCCGAGCGGCCGCCCGGGCCCGCTCTCCGGCCGTTGGGTTACCCGCCTGTTCATAGCCCGGTGAGTCCCACAGCCGCAACCGATCGCCCGTGGCGGCCACCCACTCATAGCTCACCACCCGATCGGTGTTGGGCAACACATCCGTTTCCGCCAACTCCGCCGCAAACAGCCCATTCACCAGGCTGCTTTTGCCGGCCCCCGTTCGCCCCAACAACAACACATTCACCACGGCGGTGGCGATCGCCTCTTCCGGTTCCGCTTGAGCAATCAAGGCTTGCAGGGTTTCGGTTTGGGCCTGGGGAATGGGTGAGGCGATCGGGGCAAAATTTTCCGGCGGCAACCCGGCCCCACCGTACAGGGCGATCGCCTGGCGCGCCAAATTCCGCAAAGCCGTTTCCCGCAACACTTGCCCCAAATTCGCCAACAGGGCGCGATCAGCCCTAGTGCTGGAGCCTTGGGTGATCGTTCGAGCCGCCGCCGCCACCGGATTCAAAAACCACTGGGCCCACTGCCAAGCCCGAAACGCCTTGCGCATGGAAGGCTCCAGCTTTTGATACAGCGTATAGGTCTCGTAGGCTTGGCCCACGGTCACCTGGCCCAAAACTGGCTCCAGTTGCTGCATCCAGCGATCCAAATCATCCACCGTCCCCCGCATCAATCGATAGGCTTGGGGCACATAAATACTGAGTAAGGGATAGCTCGCCTCCGGGTAATAGGCCCGAGCAACCGCCGTCGTTAAGCTCAAACAACGCTGCCAAAACTGATCCCAATTTTCCCAAGGGGCCGGGTCGTTTTGGGCAGCTTGCAACAGGTCCGTTAAGGCCACTTCCGCCCGCGCCAACGCACCTTCATTCACCGGCACAGCAACATGATCGCCCCGCTGTTCCCAGTCCGCCAGCCCCGCCGAGGCGATCGCCGCTTCCACTTGCCCCACCATGGATTTTGTCCAGCGCACCAGCAACCAGCGCCAGCCCACCAGCATCAGGGTAAACAGTCCCCAAATCCAACTCAAGCCCCAAGCGTGCAACTGGGAGCCGGCCGCCCACAGCACCACCCCCACTATCGTCACCAACGGCAGCGCCAACACCACCCACTGCCACCGCGCCAATCGCACCATTGCCGCCAACTCCCAAGGCTACGGTTCCCATTCTAGAAACCATCAGGGGCGATCGCCCAAGCTTTTTTAATGCGTGAGAATGGGCAGCAAAACCATGCTTAACAGCAACCATGCGATCAAAAAAAGGCGATCAAAAAAGGCGATCGGTTCACTAGGTTACAAAATCAGGCGATCGTCATCACCCTCAGCACAAACATTAAGATTGACACCTGACCAAAAGAAATTGCTAAGCTAGATGTCTGAGTTGATGAAAACACGATCAATTTCAACTCTATCAACGCTTCATCACGGATTAATTTAGATGTCTCCACTGAATGCTTCTTCAATCAATTCTTTTCCTGAAGTTCCTGGCTATAGAATTTTTGAACAAATTCACCGTGGGTCACGCACATCCGTTTATCGCGCCATCCAGCACCATAGTCAGCGACTAGTAATTCTAAAAGCGCTGCATTCAAGCTATCCCACCTTTAGTGAATTAATTCAATTTCGAAATCAATACGCCATCACTCAAAATCTTGATGTTCCAGGCATTGTGCAGCCTTTAGATTTGGAGCCGATCGGCAATAGCTATGCCCTGATCATGGAAGACTGTGGCAGCATTTCTCTTCAGCAATATTGTCAGCAACAACAACTCAGCCTAGGTGATGTGCTCAACATTGCCCTGCAACTGACCACCATTCTGCATAACCTGCATCAGCAACGGGTCATTCATAAAGATATTAAGCCGGCCAATATTCTAATTCATCCAGAATCCAAGCAAGTCAAACTCATTGACTTTAGCATCGCGTCCCTATTGCCCAAAGAGACACAGGAAATTCAAAATCCGAATGTTCTTGAAGGAACCCTGACTTATCTTGCGCCGGAGCAAACCGGACGCATGAACCGGGGGATTGACTATCGCGCGGATTTTTATGCCTTGGGTGTGACCTTATATCAACTATTCAGTGGCCAGTTGCCCTTTGAGTCAGAGGATCCAATGGAGCTGGTGCATTGTCATATTGCCAAAGTACCCACACCCGTTGAGCAAATCAATCCAGCCATTCCAGCCATCGTAGGGGCGATCGTTGCTAAATTGATTGCCAAAAATGCTGAGGATCGCTATCAAAGTGCCCTGGGACTAAAACATGATTTACAACAATGCTTGAACCAGTGGCAGGACACAGGCACTGTTGCTGATTTTGAATTGGGTCAACGGGATTTAAGCGATCGCTTCCTGATTCCTGAAAAACTCTATGGCCGCGAAACGGAAGTTCAAGCGCTCCTGAAAGCCTTTGATCGGATTGCTCAAGGCCGTTCAGAATTGATGCTAGTGGCGGGATTCTCTGGAATTGGCAAAACCGCTGTTGTCAACGAAGTTCACAAGCCCATTACTCAGAAAAAAGGCTATTTCATTAAGGGAAAATTTGATCAATTCAATCGCAGTATTCCCCTCTTTGCGTTTGTACAAGCACTGCGCGACCTGATGGGACAGCTTTTGTCAGAATCTGATGCGCAATTAGCCCAATGGAAGACCCATATTCTGGAAGCCGTGGGCAGCAATGGTCAAATTCTGATCGATCTCATTCCTGAGCTGGAACAAGTTATTGGGCCGCAGCCACCCGCTCCAGAGCTTTCTGGTGAAGCCGCCCAAAATCGTTTTAACCACTTATTTCAAAATTTCATTCAAGTTTTTGCAAAATCAGATCACCCCCTCGTCATTTTTATCGATGATCTGCAATGGGCTGATTCAACTTCTTTGGGGTTGATGCAAAATCTGTTAACAGAGGCTCGCTCCCATGCTCAATGTCTCTTGGTTTTGGGAGCCTATCGAGATAATGAAGTGTTGCCCGGCCATCCCTTTTTAATCACAGTAAAAGCCTTAGAAGAGGCCCATGTTTCCTTGACGACCCTCACCCTCGGCCCCTTAAGTGCAGAGAGTCTCAACCAGTTAATTGCTGATACTTTCCGAACCTCAAACAGCAAAGTGCAGCCCTTGACCCATCTGGTGATGCAAAAAACCCAGGGCAACCCATTCTTTGCGACCCAATTCCTCAAAGCACTACACCAAGACAGTCTCATTACCTTCGATCGGGAGGCGGGTCACTGGCAATGCGACTTAGTACCAGTACAGGACGCAGCCTTAACGGATGATGTGGTGGAGTTCATGGCCTTGCAGCTCCAAAAGTTGCCCATGGTCACCCAAGAACAACTGAAGTTTGCCGCTTGTGTTGGGGCTAAATTTGACCTCAAGACCTTAGCAATTGTTTCAGAACAAAGCGAAATTCAAGCGGCTTCAGCCCTATGGCCAGCACTGCAAGAGGGGCTGATTTTGCCAGAGGGCAAGATTTATAAGTTCTATGCGGATCGTGATTCATCCCAGGTCGATCAAGCCTGGAGCGAAGAAATTTCTGGGCAAATTCAATACCGTTTTTCCCATGACCGAGTGCAACAGGCTGCTTATTCCCTGATTCCTGAAGATCAGAAACAGGTGACTCACCTGAAGATGGGTCAGTTGCTCCAAAGTCGCCTGTCGGCAGCAGAGCGAGAGGAGAAGCTATTTGATATTGTCGGACATTTGAATTTGGGGCATGGGCTATTAAGTCAGCAAAATGAACGAGAGGCATTGATTCGACTGAATCTTGCTGCCATTGACAAGGCGAAAAAGGCAACGGCTTACGGTGCGGCTCAAGGCCTCGTGACGATCGGGCTGGAGCTACTTTCAGAAGAGCCTTGGCAGACCCAGTATGAATTGAGCTTAAAACTCCATCAAATGGCGGCAGATGTGGCCTGTTTAAAGGCTGATTTTGAGGGGGCGATCGCCCAAGTTCAACAGGTTTTAGAGCAAGCTCAAACCGTCTTGGATAAAGTGCCTGTTTATATGGTGCAAGTCAGGGTGTTGACGGCTCAGAATCAATTGGCAGAGGCGATCGCCATTGCTGCCCAAGCTATCACTGAATTGGGAGTTCAGTTTCCCGACGACATCACACCAAGCCTCACCGCCCAAACCTTGCAAACTGTGGAAACTGAGCTAGAGGGAACGGTCATTGAGGATTTGGTCAATTTGCCAGTGATGACTGACCCAAAGACCATTGCCGCCATGGAATTGCTGGGCATGATTATGCCCATGGTATTTATTGCAAAGCCCACTTTTCTACCCTTTGTTTGCGCAAAGATTGTGAGCTTGTCGCTCCAGTTTGGCAACACGCCTGTCTCAAGTGTTGGTTATACGACTTACGGCTTGGTTTTAGCCACGGGCTTCGGTCAGGTCGATCGGGGCTATCGCTTGGGAAAAATGTCCTTAACCCTAATCGATCAGCTCAATACAAAAGCATACAAGTGCCTGAGCATTCTTTTCTTTGCTGCCTGTGTTCAGCACCAGAAAGAAGCCATGACTTCCATAGCAGCTCTGCTTAAGCAGGGATATTTAACCGGTATAGAAGCCGGTGACTTTTTATATTTAGGCTATTGTTTAGCCCACTATTTTTATGCTTATTTCTATAGCGGCAAGGAATTATCTGGACTGCAAGCCGAGGTTGATCAATTCTGTTCTGCTATTGCTTCGTCAAAGCAAGATAACGCTCTAGCATACTTGCAGATGACGAGTGAGTTTCTTGAACGATTGTTGGTCACACACCGCCAGCCCGCTCTCTTGATTGGCGATCGTTATGACGAGACGAAAATCTTTCCAAAACATCTTCAAAATCAGCAACTAACTGATCTTGGGATTGCTTACACCTACAAATTGATCTTGGCCTATTTGTTTGGTGATTATGGGCTTGCCCTTGAATATCTCAGTGAAGTCAAGCAGTATCTAGATAACATTGTCGGAATGTTGCATATTCCCGCCATCCATTTTTATGGAGGGTTAACCTGTTTGGCAGTCGCGATCGGCAAGCCCGAAAATGAGCGATTAGAGCTACTCGCCTTGGTGGAACAGCACCAAAGCAGCCTATCACCTTGGGCAGAGAATGCCCCGATGAATTACCAGCACAAGCTGGATCTTTTGACAGCAGAAAAACATCAATTTTTGGGCAATTTCTTGGAGGCAATTAATGGCTATGAGCGGGCGATCGCGGGTGCTAAAGCTAATGGTTTCATTCAAGAAGAAGCTTTAGCATATGAACTGGCCGCGCAATTTTATCTCGATTGGGGTAAGGAGAAAATTGCCGCCAGCTATATGCAGGAAGCCTACTATGGCTATGCTCGCTGGGGAGCGAAAGCCAAAGTGGTTGATTTAGAGCAACGCTACGCCCAATTACTACAACCGATTCTGCAAGCGGCCAATCAACCCTTCGCCCTTTTAGAAACCCTAGCGACGATCACAAATCCTGCTGATTCACCACGCGCCACTCCGCATGGAAGTTCTAGCGGCAGCATTAACCAAATGCTTGATTTTACTGCCCTGCTACAGGTCTCTCAAAATCTGGTCAGTACGATCGCCCTAGATGAATTGCTGCAAACCCTAGCTCAGACGATGTTGAAAAACTCGGGAGCCGATCGATGTGCCTTAATCCTTTGGGAGGGCGATCGATGGCAGGTGAGAGTGATGGCAAACCCAGAGCAGGTGACATTGCAATCGACTCCCTTAGACGATAACCCCGACATTCCGATCAAGTTGATTCAATATGTCAAAAACAGGGCAGTGACGGTTGTTGTCAATGATCTTGATACCGATTTACCCGTCATTGGTGATTATCTAAACTGCTATCAACCCAAGAGTGTCTTGTGTTTGCCAATTCTTAACCAAGGAAATGTGCGGTCTATTTTATACCTGGAAAATCGATCAACCAGTGGCGTGTTTACCAGCGATCGAATCACTATTTTGAAATTCCTTTGCAGCCAGGCCGCCATTTCTTTGGAAAATGCTCGACTTTACCAACAGTCTCAAACCTATGCGCAACAGTTGGAGCAGTCCCAATTGCAAATGGTGCAGAGCGAGAAAATGGCTTCTCTCGGAAACCTCGTGGCAGGGGTAGCTCACGAAGTTAACAACCCGATCGGCTTTCTCAATGGCAGCATTAATAATGGCAAGGATCACGTTAAAGACCTATTGGCACATTTGGCGCTTTATCAGCAACATTATCCCAATCCAGTTATTCCCATTCAAGATCATGCTGAAGACATTGACTTAGAGTATATTTGCGAAGATTTACCCCAGTTGCTGAACTCAATGCAGGGAGCAACCGATCGAATCAAATCGATCAGCACCAGCCTTCGCATTTTCTCTCGTGCCGACACAGAATATAAGGTCAGCGCTAATTTGCATGAGGGTATTGACAGCACAGTGCTGATTTTGAAATACCGGCTCAAGGCAAATCCGTTTCGGCCTGCCATCGAAGTCAAAACTGACTACGGAGACATACCAGAAGTTGAGTGTTTTCCAGGACAAATCAACCAGGTATTTATGAATATCCTGGCCAATGCAATCGATGTGTTTGATGAAATGGTGCAGGGTCGATCGTTCAAGGAATTAGAAGCGCATCCCCAAATCATCACAATCAGTACAACTGTTGTTGATGATCAAGTGCAGATTTCAATTCGGGATAATGGCAAGGGCATTAGCGAAGAGGTGCAAGCCAAAATCTTTGACCATTTGTTTACCACAAAGGGCGTGGGCAAGGGGACGGGATTAGGGCTAACGATCGCCCGCCAAATTGTCGAGAAAAAACATGGCGGCAGTTTGACAGTCCAGTCAGCATTAGGACAGGGAACTGAGTTTTTGATTCAACTGCCAATCAAGGGCTAGACAAGGCTGCAAAACATTGCTCAACGGCAATAATTCGATCGGGAAAGGCGATCGGGGCGATCGTCTCACCAGGTTGCAAGATCAGCCGATCGCCATAGCCATCAGCACAGGGCGATCGATAAACTTCTAAGTGGCGCTGCTCCAAGTCCACTAACCAATAGTCCCCGATCGACTCGCGGGCATAGAGTACGCCTTTGACCTGGCGATCGTATCGAGCGGTGCTGTCAGCAACTTCAATGAGCAACTGAACATCAGCGGGAGTTGGATAGCCATCTTCATAGAAGTTCGATCGCCATCGCAGCACTGCAATATCCGGCTGGGGAAATGAGTCGGTCATCTGCAAAGAGTTGTGCACGCTGACGATTACCTGCTCCTGGAGTCGCGCTGTCAACAAATGCATCAACCGATTCACACAGGCTATGTGACGAGCTGTAGTAGTTGATGCTTCAACCATTGTTGTTTGGTGACCTTAATATATGAGTTAGATAGCCAAAGTGTTGAAAATGTTACTATGTAAGCTTTTAAATTGTTCTTGCTTGAATAAATTTAAAGCGATGTGAATGAATTCAAGAAAAAATATACAGAAATAAACCCTCGAAATCTTTGAAGTATATTAGAGTTTTAGTGAGACAACCGAATCACTCCTAAATTATCATCTAATTATGAAAGACCTCAGTCTTCCAAAAAAGCAAGCCATTGTTCAGTTTTTGATATGGCAATCTTATCGAGATGGAGAACTCACAGCTCAAGAACAAGAGTTTCTGAAAAATATTGCTGATCAGATGGGTTTGACAGACTTGCCTAAATTTGACGGATTAAAGGAATTAGACGATCCGTATCCAGTGCTGAAGCATCTGAAAACTAGAGAAAGTCAGCTTCTACTGCTAAAGCTATTGATTCAAATGTCTTTTGCAGACGAGGTGTATGACGCACGTGAGCGTGAAGCATTAGTTATGACTGCCAAAATACTTGGCTGGCCATTGAATACTGTAGACGCTATTGAGCATGAACTGACTGAGAATTTAAAAGCAAAATTGACTGACTTAAATTCAGAGAATCCAGAATCTTCCACTTCAGCAGTACAAAAATCGCAAGAATGGGATTGGTGGAAAATTGGTCAAATCGCAGGGGCTGCTGTGGTTGGTGGTGCAGCTTTAGTCATGACAGCTGGAGTAGCAGCTCCTGTTCTAGGGGGGTTAATTGGGACGCAACTTTTGGGGTTAAGCGGTGCAGCCGCAACATCAGCAGGTTTAGCCCTATTGGGAGGTGGCAGTCTTGCGGCTGGTGGAGCTGGAATGGCAGGCGGTATAGCTGTTTTAACAACAGCCCTAGGAGCGTGTGGTGCAGGAGTAGCAGCATGGAAAGCTAGCCATGTTTTGGGAGATATAGAGGAATGGGATATTCAATATGTTGATGGCTCTGGATTGCATGTTTGTTTGGGAATTAGCGGCTTTCTACAACAAGGGCAAGGATCTTTAGACGCTTGGACTTCACTGCGCAATGTATTTCCACAGTCTGTTAATTACTCGTTGATGTGGGAGTCGAAGGCGCAGCATCATGTCTATGATTCTGTGATGTCCGTTGGACAAAAAAGTTTTGCAGGATTTGCAGCAGCATCAGCGGCCCAATCAGCAACTAAAATGGCTTTTCAAGCATTGGTTTGGCCAACTGCCATATTATCTGCTATGGACATCATCGATAATCCTTGGGCCGTTGCCAGAAATCGAGCTGACCAAGCAGGAAAAATACTAGGTGATTACTTGGCGGAAAATCAATTTGGTGGACTACCAGTAACACTAATTGGCTATTCGCTAGGGACACAAGTCATTCTTTCTGCTTTAAATCGACTAGCTGAACGAGGCTCCCATGGAAAAATTTATAATGTTTATCTTCTAGCCGGAGCAGTTGCTCAAAATGATCAACGACTGCAAGTAATTGATCAAGTTGTTGCCGGTACTGTAGTCAATGTTTATTGCAGAAGTGATCTCGTCTTACGATATATCTATCGTCTAGCGGAAGGATTTGCACAACCAATTGGTGTTGAACCTTTAGAGCATGATGGTGTTGTTAATTTAGATGTTAGTGATTTTATCAATGGTCATTTAGACTACGTGTCAAATTTGCAACGAATTCTGACTGAAGTGAAGTTGTCAATTGGCTATCAGGAAGTTTTTGAATCGTCTGTGCCGCAAGAGAATGAAGCCGTAGAGAATTCCGATCAGCCAATCTTAAAAGATTTGATTAAGATTCTCAAGAAAGTTCCAGGTATGACAAATGCCAGCTTTTCAGATTTTTCTAGTGCAACCTCGGTAGTGCAATTTAAAAATAATCTGCATATTCGAACATGGAAAAACTTTTTTGGTGTTGATCACGTGTTTGTCGGCCGTGACTCAACTTGTCTTTATGGTGGTTTTGTAGGCTGGGTTCATTCTGACGGAATGGAGGCTGCTCTGAAAAAAATTAAGCAAAAATATTCTGACTTTATAATTTAAAATCATTAGACTTTTGCATACAAGAAATCGATGGACTCTACGTCACCTGACTCCATCGCGGGCCGCCAGATCTGATTTCACCCATACGCAGCAAATTGAGAATGGGTTCACTGAACAAGTGTTGTAAATCTTCAGGCAGCTTTTGAACATTAGTGGTTAGAGTTAACCCTTCCATCCATTGCTGAACTCTGGTGGCAAAATCCCATCCAGATTGTGTTTGAGATTGATGTTGAGTTGGCGGCAGCAACGTATCTGGCAATTTGGCTTCACCGATCATTTGAATAGAGCGGCCATCAGATTGCTCAAAGGAATCCCAAAGTAGCATGATTGTTTCACCCCAAATCAGCAACCCATTGGGGCATCCTACACCAACCATATATTGCTTTAACTGGGCGATCGCCCGCGATGCTTGATCAACACCATGGCTGGTTAGCTTAATTTCTACCAGCATCAAATATTCACCATCGGGACTGACCACAATGATGTCTGGTTGAAATCTGTCAGGCTGAAAATCAAGTGAACTGGTGCTGGTTTGGGTCGTGTTCATCCTTGAAGTCTGGTATGAATTGACAGTATTGCCTGCCTTTTCAAGATAACCGCCAAAATAGGGCCTTGACCTGATGCGATCGCTCCGTTTGCAACTACTCAATCATGACCATCTCGATCAGTTGGTGGCGATCGACCAGATAGCCTTGGGTGGTCTATGGAGCGCCAACACCTATCGCCGGGAACTGGATAGCCCGAATAGTGATTTGCTCGGGGCGATCGATCCGCAAGGACAACTGATCGGGTTTGGTTGCGCCTGGGCGATCGTTGACGAGTGCCACATCACGGCGATCGCCCTGCGGCCCGAGTGGCAGCGACAGGGCTTGGGCCAAACCCTGCTGTGGGGCCTGTTGAGCTTGGCGCGGCAACGGGAAATGAAACGCGCCACCCTTGAAGTGCGACCCAGCAACCAAGCCGCCCTCTCGCTTTACGAAAAATTTGGCTTCCAGGAGGCCGGCCGTCGCAAACGCTACTACGCCGATGGCGAAGATGCGGCGATCCTGTGGTTAGGCAAGTTGGATTGGCCCCAGTTTGCTCAACAGCTCGATCGCACCGCTGCTGACCTGAGCGATCGACTGGCGCAACATCAATGGCAGTGGTGGGGAGAGATTATGCCCCCAACCGCCGGGGTCGGCAGCCCCCCAAGCCATGCGCTAGATTAAAAACCTATCTTTCAATCCTGCCCAACAGGTTCACCCAATTTTTGGGATTCACCCCAGTCCACTGGCTCAATGGGGGTCTGCCAAATTCTGGCTAACCCTTGAGCTGGCCCATGTTTCACTCCCGATCGGGCCGTTTTGCCGCTGGCCCTTGCCATCAGCAATCCCAAGACCCGATTTTCAACCCAAACGTTCTTTAAAAATCCTAAAAGCATTCATCAATCCATCCCCCAGGATCGCCCAAAAGGCTTGATCCCCCCCTACCCCATCGGGGAACAAAATCTCCCGAAAGTTCATGGCAATTTCTCGAGTTCTTGAGCTTGCCAAGGGGAAGGCGATCGAGTTGGGGAAACCGCCCGATCGCCCCCCAATTGCCGGCCAGGTCAGCCCCAAACTGCCCAAACCGCGCGTGTTAAAATCAGATTTGCCAGCACTTCGCAGGTGATAGGGAACCGCCAATGTTTGAACGCTTCACTGAGAAAGCCATTAAGGTGATCATGCTCGCCCAAGAAGAGGCCCGCCGCCTGGGTCATAACTTCGTGGGCACTGAGCAAATCCTTCTCGGACTCATTGGCGAAGGCACTGGTGTAGCCGCCAAAGTCCTGAAATCCATGGGTGTCAACCTCAAGGACGCTCGGATTGAGGTCGAAAAAATTATCGGTCGCGGCTCCGGTTTCGTGGCTGTGGAAATTCCCTTCACGCCCCGGGCCAAGCGGGTTCTGGAACTGTCGCTCGAAGAGGCCCGCCAACTGGGTCATAACTACATCGGCACAGAGCACCTGCTGCTGGGCCTGATCCGCGAAGGAGAGGGGGTCGCGGCCCGAGTGCTGGAAAATCTGGGCGTTGACCTGTCGAAGGTGCGCACCCAAGTGATTCGGATGTTGGGCGAAACGGCGGAAGTGACTGCCGGTGGCTCCCAAGGCCGCACCAAGACCCCAACCCTGGATGAGTTTGGGGCTAACCTGACCCAACAGGCTGCTGAAGGCAAGTTGGATCCGGTGGTGGGTCGCCAGAAGGAAATTGAGCGGGTGATTCAGATTTTGGGTCGCCGCACCAAAAACAACCCGGTGTTGATCGGGGAGCCGGGCGTGGGTAAAACCGCGATCGCCGAAGGGTTGGCCCAACGGATTGCCAATGGCGATGTGCCGGACATTCTGGAAGACAAGCGGGTCGTGACGCTGGATATCGGTCTGTTGGTGGCCGGTACCAAGTATCGCGGGGAGTTTGAAGAGCGCCTGAAGAAGATCATGGATGAGATTCGCCAGGCCGGTAACGTGATCCTGGTGATCGATGAAGTCCATACCCTGATTGGCGCGGGTGCTGCGGAAGGGGCGATCGATGCCGCCAACATACTGAAGCCAGCCCTCGCACGGGGCGAATTGCAGTGCATCGGAGCCACGACCCTGGATGAGTACCGCAAGCACATCGAGCGGGATGCGGCCCTGGAGCGGCGCTTCCAGCCGGTGATGGTGGGTGAGCCGACCGTGGACGAAACGATCGAGATTCTGCGCGGTCTGCGGGAGCGCTACGAGCAACACCACAAGCTGAAGATTTCCGATGAAGCGCTGGAAGCAGCAGCCAAGCTGTCCGATCGCTACATCAGCGATCGCTACTTGCCCGACAAGGCGATCGACTTGATCGACGAAGCGGGATCGCGGGTGCGCTTGCTGAATTCCCAACTGCCTCCGGCTGCTAAGGAATTGGACAAGGAGCTGCGGGAAGTCCTCAAGCAAAAGGACGAAGCCGTGCGATCGCAGGACTTTGACAAGGCCGGCGAGCTGCGCGACAAGGAAATGGAAATTAAGCAGCAAATCCGCAACATCGCCCAAACCAAGAAATCGGAAGAGCGGGCCGATGATCCGCTGCAACCGGTGGTGGACGAGGAGGACATCGCCCAAATCGTCGCCTCCTGGACGGGTGTGCCGGTGAACAAGCTCACCGAGTCCGAATCCGAAAAGCTGCTGCACATGGAAGACGTGTTGCACCAGCGGCTGATCGGCCAAGACGAAGCGGTGAAGGCCGTGTCTCGCGCCATTCGTCGGGCCCGCGTGGGTCTGAAGAACCCCAACCGCCCGATCGCCAGCTTCATCTTCTCTGGCCCCACTGGGGTTGGGAAAACCGAGCTGACCAAGGCCTTGGCGGCCTATTTCTTCGGCTCCGAAGAAGCGATGATCCGCCTCGACATGTCGGAGTACATGGAGCGGCACACGGTCTCGAAACTGATCGGTTCGCCTCCGGGCTACGTGGGCTACAACGAAGGCGGCCAACTGACCGAAGCCGTGCGTCGTCGTCCCTACACCGTGGTGCTGTTCGACGAAATCGAAAAGGCCCACCCCGATGTGTTCAACATGCTGCTGCAAATCTTGGAAGACGGTCGCTTGACCGATGCCAAGGGCCGCACGGTGGACTTCAAGAACACCTTGATCATCCTCACCTCGAACATCGGTTCTAAGGTGATCGAAAAGGGTGGCGGTGGTCTGGGCTTCGAGTTTGGCGAAGACCAAGCCGAGTCCCAGTACAACCGAATCAAGTCCCTGGTGAACGAGGAGCTGAAGAACTACTTCCGCCCCGAGTTCCTGAACCGCCTGGACGAAATCATCGTCTTCCGCCAACTGAGCAAGGACGAGGTGAAGGAAATCGCCGAAATCCTGCTCAAGGAAGTGTTTGCCCGCTTGACCGAGCGCGGCATCACCCTGGCGGTGACCGACAAGTTCCGCGAACGCCTGATCGAAGAGGGCTTCAACCCCAGCTACGGGGCGCGGCCGCTGCGTCGGGCGATCATGCGCCTCCTGGAAGACGTGCTGGCGGAGGAAATCCTCTCCGGCCGGATCAAGGACGGCGACACGGCCACGATCGACCTCGACGAAGACCGCAACGTGAAGGTGGACGTGACGGCCAGTGCGCCGCCCGCTGAAACCCGTGAACTGGTGGGTCAAGGGGCTGAGTAACTCTGAATCGAACGAGATCAAGACGCGATCGGCTCGATCGCGATCGGGTTTAGTTCAGCTCAGTTCCAGCCCTTGATGGGAATGCACTAGTGCTCATTTGTGAAAGGGCGACCCGTTGGGGCCGCCCTTTTACGGTTTTTGCTGGTATTTGCTGGGGCCAGTTCTTGATCCAGATTGGCTGAATACCACCCAGGGATCACCGCTGACCGGTGTGGCGGCATCGATCGCACTGACCACAGCGCCAGTTAGCCGACTTGGGCGGTAACCCCAGCGCTTGCAACAGAAAACGCCACCGACAACCCCGATCGCCCCCGTAGCGACGCATCGAAAGCTCAACTGATCGACCCATGCGAGCTTGGCGAGCGATCGTCGCTGACCATTGCCCCGACCATTGCCCCGACAATTGCCCCGACAATTTGTAGTGGAACGGGTCGAGCCAGTCCAGTTGACCGAGGGCATGGAGCCAACTGAGGGCGATCGCCCCTTCAGCAAACTGATCGGCAATTTCAGCGATCGCGCCTTCCTGGGGCAAACGTCGGGCCACAAGTCCCAAATTTTGAATTTGTTGGCGGGTTTGTTGCTGAAAGTGGCGATCGAGCCGTTGATCGGTGCTGTCCAGCCAGCCGGTGGGTTCACTGACCAACAGCAAAATATCGGCCGGTTGCCCATCCCGACCGGCGCGACCAATTTCCTGCACATATTCCGCCGGGATCATCGGCCGATGCCAATGAACAATCCAGCGCACATCGGGGCGATCGATCCCCATGCCAAAGGCGCTGGTGCAGACCAAAAAGGGCAACTTACCCCCCACCCACTGAGCTTCCAACCGGCGGCGATCAGGCGGTGGCAACCCGGCATGATACGCGGCTGTCTGGTAGCCCCGATCGCGCAAATTCCGGGCCAGGTCTTCGCAGGTTTGGCGGCTGCGGGCAAAAATCAAGCCCCCTTGGCCGGGGCGATCGCGTAACCACCGCCGCAAACGCCACTGACGCTGGGCGGGAACCCAACAGCGCTGCACCTGTAATCGCAGGTTGGCTCGATAGGGGGATTGCTCAAACCAGGCTGGGTTCCGCAACCCCAGCACTTGGGCAATGATGGCCCGATCGGTGGGGGTGGCGGTGGCCGTGAACGCGGCGATCGGGATTGGCTTTTGGGCCGCTGCTTCCAGGGTTTGGCGGGCGATCCCTAAACGGCGGTAGGCGGGCCGAAAGGTTTCGCCCCACTGGGCCAAGCAATGGGCCTCATCGATCGCCAGGCCCTGAATTTGGGGAGCTAACCGCAACAACCTTGACCAAACTCGCTGGCTGAACAGGGTTTCGGGCGACAGATACAGCAATCGCAACTGGCCCCGCTCCAAGCGATCGAGCACCTCTTTTTGTTGCGATCGAGGCACTTCACTATGCAGGGTGGCGGCCGGCAATCCCTTGGCCCGCAGGTCTGCCACTTGCCGATCCATCAGCGACACCAGGGGCGACACCACCACAGTCAAGCCCGATCGCAACAGGGCCGGCAATTGAAAGCACAAGGATTTACCGGTTCCCGTTGGCAACAGGGCCCACAGATCCCGTCCTTGCAAAATGGTTTGGATGATGTCGCCCTGGGGTCCGCGAAATCCATCGTAGCCCCACAGGGTTTGAAAGAGTGATCGCGCCCGTTGCCATTCATCCATCCCGATCGCGCCTCTGCCCCGAATGCTGCACCGTTTATCAGTGACCTAAACCGAAGCCAGGGGGCGATCAGCCGGTTTGGGATCAACTTTGCTGCACACTTCGTAGAAATTCGTGACCGGCGGTTTCAGGAAAAGGTGAGCCATTTTGGCAAAAATTGCCTCGCAAGCTTCATTGCGATTGGCATCCATATCATCAATATTGTCCCAAAAGATCACCGCAATGCCGCGATCGCTGTTGGTCTCTTGCAGCAAATAAGCCCCTTCAAAACCCTGTTTGTAGGTGGAAACTGCCGCTTCAAACAGTTGTTGAGCTTCGGCAAATTTGCCCGGCCGAAATTCCCCGATCGCCACGTAGGCATACTGATGCTTCAGGAAGTCTAGAAATTCGCTCATAACGCTCGTTGAGTCCTAACGGTGCTTGCTTAAGGCCAGCCTAACTCGATCCCTTGACGCAACTAGAAAAAGCCGGTCAAACATCACTAACTTGTAGCGAATTGAAATGCTTTGCAACCTCTCGGTTTGCTAACTTTACGAAGCCATAATCAAAGCGATACTAAAGGTCACAATAAGCCAGTTGAACGAATCGACTTTCGAGCAAATTTTTTTTAGTTAACTTGGCTAACTCAGTAGCCTGTAGGGTGGGCAATGCCCACTAAACCGTTGCTTCACCGTTGCTTCATAAGCATCTGCGATATGGCGTGCCAATTATTTTAGGTAAAGGCTGTAACTTGGTTCACTCGGTTCACTCGATTAACTCGGCTAACGGCGCGATCGGGTGATTGCCCAAAGTCCCAAAAATCCCAAACCCACGCCACCCACACCCAACCACACCAGTTCCCCAGAATGCCATGGGGTCTCGGTGGTCGTTTCAGCGGTGGCGGCCACTGGTGAGGCGATCGCAGCGGCCACGGGAGCGGGACTGGTCGTGGGGGCAGCTCCGGCCAGCACGGTGGTTTCGTATCGAAACTCAAAGGGTTGGAAGTCGCCCGGTTGTTTCGGCTGACCTTTCAACACCAAGTCATAGGCCCCCGCTGCCGGAAACACGGTGGTTGCGCCGGGCATGTTTTGAAACCCTTCGGCGGCCTTGGGTGTGAGGGGCGGTTGCCAGGGTTGGGGGGCTGTCGGACTTTGCAAGCGAGGGCTGATGGTGAGTTGGCAGTTGCAGCGATCAAGGGGGATCGTTGCGCCGCCTTTGCGAGTGAGGCTAAACCAAACGGTGGCCGGCTCCCCTGATCGGGGGTTGTGGTCGGGTTCCAAGTGAAACAGGGCCGCCACGTCGGCTCCCGTCTTCACCTGGTGGGCCCCCGAGGGCCAGGCCAGACCAAACCCCAGCCCGATCGCCCCCAAGCCAACGCTCATCCAGCAAGCTGCCCGGCTCACGCGGCTTGCCCCAGATAGGCTTCCAAAACCCTTGGATCCGCTTGGATCATGTCCGGGGAGCCATCCGCTAAATTTTGACCATCCGCCAAAACCCACACCCGATCGCACAGGGACATAATCACATCCATGTTGTGTTCCACAATCAGGAAGGTCAGTCCTTCCCGATTCCAGGTTTGGATTCGATCGCAGATTTGCTCAATCAGGGCTGGATTCACGCCGGCCGCTGGCTCATCCAGCAACACCAACTTGGGTTGCACCATCAGGGCCCGTCCCATTTCCAGCAGTTTGCGCTGCCCACCGGACAGGGAACCGGCATATTCCCGCGCCATGTGGGCCAGGCCGATCGCCTCCAACAGTTCCATGGCTCGCAATTCCAAGTCCCGTTGCTGGCGACGGATGCGGCTGCCTTGGGTCCAAACTTCCCAAAACCGTTCGCCCCGTTGATCTTGGGCTGCCAAAATCATGTTCTCCAGCACCGACAACCGGGAAAGCACCCGCGCCACCTGAAAGGTTCGCACCATCCCCTGGCGGGCGATTTGGTGGGGCGACAGATTGTGAATGGGTTGCCCATCCAAAAACACTTCACCACTATCGGAGGGAATGAAGTTAGAGAGCAGGTTAAAGAGGGTGGTTTTGCCCGCGCCGTTGGGGCCAATCAGGCCGGTAATACTGCCCGATCGCACCTCAATGTTGGCTCCCTTCACGGCTTTCAGGCCCCCGAAGCTTTTGCAAAGTTGCTTGGCTTGCAGCAGGGGCCGAGCAGGCAGGGTTTCGGTCATTTGGGGCCGATCGCTGGTGGAAGGGGTCATGGCAACGGGCGACTCAAGGGGCAACGGGCCCCACGGGGCCCCACAAACACGGGACTGGCGGGATTCGAACCCGCGACCTAGCGCTTAGGAGGCGCTTGCTCTATCCATCTGAGCCACAGCCCCAAATCCAAATTTCAGACCGATTATAGGCGAATTTTTTGCGTTCCTTTAGTTAAGGCGGCGACGGTTACGGTGGTGGATTCACCTCCGGGGCGATCGCCTGGAGGGTCAATCGGTAATGGTAGAGGGCCACGGGGCGGTTGCGGGTCACGGAGGCATAGCGATCGCGTGGGGCCAGATAAACGGCCGTGAACTGATCGGCTTCGATCGCGTCCGGGGCGGTGCGGCGATAATCCGTGGTGGTTTCCACCGCGTTGGCATAGACCGATCGCCCTTGCTGAGTCCCCTCGTTTTGAAAGGACTGCACAATCACTTCCGTGGCCAGAAACCGCCGATCACTCGGTGTTTCGCTGGCTCGATCGGTCACGGTGGAAACCAAGGCCCGCTGATTGGCCAACTTCAAAATCTGCTCGTTGGGATTGCCCGGATCCGCCACCACCCCAGCAATAGCCCCTCGTCCCAGGTAAGCAGCGGCAATATTCAAACCGTTCAAGGCGCGATCAGCCACAATCGGGGCCCGATCGGGCGGTTGATATTTCCGTAGGGGAAAGGCACTCAGGGCCGGCGCAATGGTTTGGGGGCCAAATCGCACCGCAAAGCTCACGGGCTGTCCCAGGAGCGATCGATTGCTCTCAAAACCGGGAGTCACAATTTCCGGCGCGAACGGAGCCGACAACTCCAGCAACGTACTGGTGACCTGCCAATCACCCGCCATCCACGGGGGATAGATCAAGTCTCCGGCGGCGGGTTTGGTGGGGGGTTTGGTGACCCAATAGGGAAAAGCATTGACCCGATCGAGCAGGGGGCCCGCCTGGACCACGGACGGCCAACCCAACCAAGCCATGAACCCCCAAAAAAGGGCCAAACCCAGGGCAATCCCCGGGGCAAACCAACGGCTGAACCCTCGGCTTGCCGATCGCTTCGATCGCCGCGTCACCCCACTACCACCCCGTTTGGAAATTCATAAACAGCCCCACAAAAAACGCCAACTGGGCCGCCAGCACGAACATATACAGCACTGCGCGGGGCCGAAAAATGGACAGCAGCAGCCCGATCGCCTTCAGGTCAATGATGGGGCCAAACACCAAAAAGGACAGCAAAGAACCGCTGGTGAACGCACCCGAAAAGGAAAGGGCAAAGAAGGAATCCACGGTGGAACAAATGGAGATCACCGCCGCCAACACCATCATGGCGATGATTGAGGTGACGGGCCCTTGTCCCAAACTGAGCACCACCTCGCGCGGCACGGCCACCTGCACCACCGCCGCGATCGCACTGCCCAAAATCAACACGCCGCCCAGTTCTCGCAGTTCCCGCACCACGTTCTCCAAAAACAATCGCCAGCGCTCGGCTCCGCTCATGCGCTCGCGCGATCGATCCACCGCTAAGGACTGCATCGTGGCCAACGAAGACTCCAGCGGTTTGCCCGTGGTCACCCCTGGCCAGTAGGTTCCCGAGGTGAGCAAGCCCCGCTCCTGGGCCACTCGCTCAATGCCCGTTAGCTCGCGCGATCGCAGCATGGAACGGGCCAAACCCGGATTCAGAAAAGGTCGTAAATCCTTTTGGGCCCCAAACACACAGCCCACAATCACCGCAATCAGCAAGGCCGCCAAAACCCGAAACACCACCAATTCGGGTCGATCGCGAAAGGCCGTCCAGGTGGCCCAAATGGCCACCGGATTGGCCGTGGGCGCAGCCAGCAAGAACCCCACCGCCACCGGGGCCGGAATTCCCTGCAACAACAGCCGCCGCGCCACGGGCACATTGCCACATTCACAGACCGGAAAGCAGAATCCCATCACGCTGCCCGCCAAGGCCCCCAAAACGGGATGGCGCGGCAGCAGGGAAATTAAGCGCCCTTCGTCAATGAACAATAACAGCGCGCTCGAAAACACTACTCCCATGAGCAGGAAGGGCAGTGCCTCCACAATTAGGCTCAGGAACAGCGTAAAACCAGCGTTGAAAGCGCGATCGAGCGGCATTCAAATCTCCAAGCTCAAAGTCGGAAACTAACGAGGCCCAGGGCCCCATCGACCGGCGATGCTACGGGGTGATTGTACCGCACCGATACTAAAGAACTGACCGCCAGTCAGCCGCCCATTCGCCGCTGCCCGGCCGCCCATCAACCCAGTTGGGCCGCCGCCGCTTCGGATACCTGGGCGATCGCATCTTGGCTGAGGGTCTCCAACGCTGCCCGGGCCTGGGGTGCATCGAATTGCCCCAAGGTGAGGGCTAGCCGGTGGCGCACCTGCCAATCGCTGCTGTCCATAAACGGTAACAGATGGGGCAAGGCGCGATCGTCCGCCAACTCGCCCAGGGCCCCAATGGCCGCCAGCCGCTCCAACTCGTTGTCCGAAGCCAAGGCCGACAGCAGCACATCCACCGCCCGCAGGTCGCCCAATTCTCCCAGGGCCGAAAGGATGCTGAAGCGCACCAGCCATTCCCCGCTGGATTGATACAAGGCCACCAAGTCTTCGTAGGCCGCCGTCAGCTTCAAGCCACCGAGGCAGTCGGCCGCCGCGGCCTGCACGTCCGGTTCCGGATCCGACAGCAACCCCCGCAACAGCTCCAGCGATCGATCGGGATCTTGCCCGCCCAGGCTGTCAAACTGGCTCACCGCCGCATAGCGAACTCGGGTGTTGGCATCCCCGATCGCCAGTTGAATCAGCGCAAATCCTTGATCCGGCGGTAGGGCACGAATATCATTCACCGCCCGCAGGCGATCGCTCAAATTCTCAGAATGCAGCAACTCGCGAATTTGGTCAGGCGTGGCAGTCATAACAGCGTCATTTAAAGAACGTAGTCAAACAGAAATTCATTCAATCAACCAACAAACCAACAAACCAACCAACCAACGAACCAACCAACCATCAACCCGGCCCCAATCCCAGCCGAACAATGGGCGAAACAGGCGATCGCCCTTGGGCCCAAAGATGGGGTGGCGCTTTCAGCAACTATACGGAAAAACCGGAGACGCTTCACGGCCCTGCGATCCCCGTCCAAGGACGTAGCAGGGCTTTCAGCGTTGGGATCGCCATTTCTTAAACATACTGACAGATCCCCAGGCAAGTGGTCGCATAAATTTAAAACATAAATTCAAGAGCCGTTACCTGAAATAGCAGCTCACCGCATTTCTGATACAAGGCTGTTATATTCATCAGCCATTACTCAACGAATGAGTAAACATTGATTGCAACAGAGACTATCCTCAAAAACTCGATGGTAGATTAACAACATGAAGCGAGAGAGCTTCAGCTCCGAAACAGCCTCCTAACGACTCCTGTTGAAGAGTCAATTGCAAATAGTTTGATTGCAAAACGCTGTTTTTCGTTCAAGATCGAGCAATAGCACCCTGCTGAGACGCTCATTTCTCCCCAGCTTAATTATCCAGGGAATTTCGGTTTAAGTTGCTGAAACAGCAATTTTCAACCTTCATGAATCCTGTGTGAATCATGGCAGTGTTGAGACCGAATCCGCTAAGGATCAACGTATGAGAGGAGAACAGAAGCAGTCCATCGCCTGGGTGCTATTCTCGTTTTTGGACTTGGGATTGAATCCAATTGCGCAAATAATCATCCACCAGATCCGGCACTTCATCATGGGGACAATGGCCCGCATTTAAAAAGTGCTCCGTGATCTGATCGAAGTATTGATGAAACTGAGCCGATCGCGCCCTGGTTTGCATCCAAGGATCGCCTTCGCCCCACAGCAACAGCAAGGGAGATTGCAACTTGCCCAGGAGTTGATCAACGTTTTCGCCCCGAGGGGATTTAAACACCGAAGCGAACACTTTCACGGCTCCCGGATCGCAAGAAGGGCGATAAATTTCTTCCACCAGGCGATCGGTCACGGCGGTTTGATCTAAATACACCTTTTGCAGGGTTTTGCGAATGGTGGATTTGCGTCTGGCATTTTGGAATAGTAAATAGCTGGGCAACGGCTGCAACAGCACATTCCGCACCAGCGATCGAACCAGTTTTTGGAACCCATTGGGCTGGGTTTGGGTTGTGGTTTCCGTGAAAGGGCCCGCACTGTTCAAGAGAGCAACCCCACAAACCGATTCGGGATGATTGGCAGCCACGCAAAGGGATGCATAACCCCCCAAGGAATTCCCGGCGATCACAACCGGCTGACCAATCACCTGCTGAATGAATTCCTGTAGCTGCGCTTGCCACAGTTGACCGCTGTAAACCCAATCGGGCTTAGCCGATCGCCCAAAGCCCAACAGGTCGATCGCCCAGACTTCAAAGTCTTGCTGAAGATCCGCAAGGTTTTTGCGCCAATGATCCGTCGAAGCCCCAAACCCATGCACCAACAGAATGGGCGGTTGCTGGGGATGGCCCGTTCCCGATCGCACGTAGTGAATCGCTTGATCGCGCCACTGCCAAAACTGGCTGGGGGGCGCATCGGCCGCCGCCAACTGAGCACGGCGGTCAAGATTTGGGGCGATCGGGAGATTCACGGCAGTCATGGGGCTAGATTTAGGGAGCGATTATAAATTTATGTAAATATTCTAGCGCCAAGCTCAAATCTTGTCGCGATCATGGAACTTCTACAAGCCTCACACCAGTCAGGGTGTTATGAATTCAATCGCAATGTTCACCAGGTCAAAATAGATTAAAAGATTTGGCTGAAATAAGGATTGGCTCTATGGCAGATGCTAAAACAGAGTTTCTCTTGGGATCTGGATAGAGAGCGTTTTTTGGACAAATTTGGACAAGCTTGTTCTGAGCGAAATATCGAATCACGAAATTCTGGCCCCTGTTCACAGCCGGTTTTTATTTACACACAGCGTCTCTTGATCTTGTTTGTAAATAAAAACTTGTGAGCAAAAGCTTCAGAAGTGTTGAATCTAAACACAAAACTTCATATTCTAGGCAACAAGAGTTTCTGGCAGTAAATCATAGCTCCAATGACTGATTGAGCCATAGCGACCGAGTACAACTTGCAAATATCGCAATTTATCTAGTAGC